>JBAYGB010000070.1:0-4985 GCA_041666885.1 Patescibacteria group bacterium
CATGTGTGGCAGATTTTTTGTTTCAATTCCCACCACCCCCTTCCCCTCCCTGCCTCGCCGGCAGGCGGGCTCTAAGGAGGGGGACGACATTTTAAAGTTCAGACTAGTTACTGTATCTCCTACTTTACACTCTTCTACCGTTTTTAAACCGGTGACAATATAACCGATTTGTCCGGTTGCAAGCTCCGGCTCGGGCTGATATTGCGGTTTAAAAAAACCGACTTCCAACGCCTCGCTTTCGGATTTGGTCGCGAGCATTTTTATCTTTTGCCCTTTTTTAATTTGTCCGTCCACGACGCGCACAAAAGCGACCACGCCGCGGTATTCGTCAAAAATGGAATCAAAAATCAGCGCGCGTAAAGGCGCATGCGTCTCCCCTGTCGGCGCAGGCACACGTTCAATTACCGCTTCTAAAATTTTTTCCACTCCTTGCCCGGTTTTCCCGCTCGCTTCAATTATTTCTTCTTCTTTGCAACCTAATAATTTTACTAAACTTTCTTTTACGCCTTTAATATCCGCCGCGGGCAAATCAATTTTATTAACCACCGGAATTATTTCCAAATTTTGTTCGATCGCCAAATATAAATTTGCGAGCGTCTGCGCCTGAATTCCTTGCGTCGCGTCAACCAATAAAACCGCGCCTTCAACCGCGGCCAAACTGCGGGAAACTTCGTACGAAAAATCAACATGCCCGGGCGTGTCAATTAAATTTAATTTATACCCCCTGTGTTCCATATTAACCGGCGCGAGTTTGATGGTGATGCCACGCTCGCGCTCCAAATCCATTTTGTCCAAAATCTGCGCTTTCATTTTTCGTTGTTCCACCGTATGAGTAATTTCAAGCATGCGGTCAGCCAATGTGGACTTACCGTGGTCAATGTGGGCGATGATGCAGAAGTTTCTTATTTGGTTCATATATCTTATTACTTGCCTAAAAAAATTATTCGTTTAATTTTCCGCTCGGCGATAAATCACCGAGCTACAATTTCAAACCCCATAAATGGGGTTTGGCTTTCTAAACCCGCTTAAGCGGGTTTGACTCTTGCCCAGCCATTCATGGCTGGGCTTTTTTAATTTAAGGCAACAGACTCTGCCACTATTTTATACTTGCACAAAATATTTATTATTGATAATTCTTAATTTTTTCTCACAACCAATTTCAAACTCTCAAGCGGTATGCCGCCGTATTGCTTTTTACTGATGTCTTTGTCTTCACCCAAAATTTCCGCGGATAGTCCCGCGTCTTTGATAATTTTTAAATAATCATCTTTTAATAGCGCGCCGCCGACGCAACCGGCGATTAATTCTTCGTTATTTTTTAATGCTTCCGGCAGTTCCGCGAGTAAAACAATATCAGAGACATACATTTTTCCTTCCGGCTTCATTACTCGTTTCGCCTCTTTAAAAACCGCGAGTTTATCCGGCGCGAGGTTTATCACGCAGTTGCTGATTATAACATCAATAGAGTTATCGTCAACCGGCAAATTTTCAATATCGCCGAGCCGAAATTCAACGTTTTTATAGCCGTATTTTTCCGCATTGCTTTTGGCTTTTATTATCATACTTTCCGTCATATCCACGCCGATTACTTTTCCCGTTTCACCGGTTTTTTTCGCGGCTAAAAAGCAGTCAAAGCCCGCGCCCGAGCCCAAATCCAAAATAACATCGCCGGGTTTAATTTGCCCAAGCGCGGTTGGATTGCCGCAGCCAAGGCCCAAATTCGCTTCCGGTACCGCGTTTATTTCTGCATCGGAATAACCGATTTGACGGGAAATTTCTTCATTCATATTGCCGCCGCAACTGCAACCGCAGCCGCAACTACTGCTGCTTTTGGCAATCGCGCCGTAAAAATCTTTTACTATTTTTTTCGTGTCTTTTTCGTTTGGCATATTATTATTTTATTTTAATTAAAAAATTTTTTAAATATTCAAGTTCGGTTTTTGCTTCTTCCATATTAAACAAAGGCGCTTCGGAAATTATCGGCTTATCAAAACCGGGAATGTTCTCCAAAATTATATTATTTTTGCACTTAAAAAAAGAATTGTGCCAATGCGTCGGCTCGCTCTCCGGCAAATGCTCGTCAAAATCGCTTAAATGAAAATGAGAAATTTTTCCGGCAAAAGCGTTATAAAAATCATACGCGAGCTTCATACTTCTATCATTAGTATAGCAGTGGTTTAAGTCAAGCGTCATTTTAAAATCCCCTTTAGCCAGCAACTCCTTCATACTCTCCACAGTCGCGCCTATTTCATTACGGCAATCCATATTTTCAATCGTCGCTTGGAAATTATAATTTTTTAAAATACTATAATCCCCCAGCCACTCGCCGGGATGAAATAAGACGCAGTCGGCTTTCAGCCGTTTGCTCGCGTCGGCGAAAAAAGACAATAATTCCTTTTGCTGATCTTTGCTCAATGCCGCCATTCTCTCGGCATTCGGAGTATGAAGGGAAATAAAAGAAAATCCGGCGACATCCGACCGCTTAATCTGTTTCAGCCATTCAATGCGGTCCGGCCTGCTGGCGTTTAATTCAATTACTTTGCAGCCTAAATCACGGCATGAAGCGATCGCGCTTTTTGCGTCAAAATCCGGCATTTTATAAAAACTGGAAGTGGAAAATCCTATATTCATAATTCTGATTTCTTAATTCGTAACTCGTAATTTCACCAGTTCCTCCACCACATCCGGTTCCGCCAAAGTCGTGATATCGCCCAAATTTTCCGTATCATTTTCAGCAATTTTGCGCAAGATGCGGCGCATAATTTTCCCCGAGCGCGTTTTGGGTAAGCTATGCGCGAATTGAATAATATCCGGCATCGCAATCGGCCCGATAACTTTGCGCACCTGCAATTTTAATTCTTGTTTTAATTCTTCGGTTTCAATAATATTTTCTTTTAAGGTTACAAAAGCGTACAGCGCCTGGCCTTTAATTTCATGCGGAAACGGCACCACGGCCGCTTCAGCAACGTTCATATGGCTGACAAGCGCGCTTTCCACTTCCGCCGTGCCCAAACGATGCCCGGAAATATTTACCACATCGTCAACGCGGCCTAAAAGCCAAAAATCACCATCAGCATCCGCGCGGCAACCGTCGCCCGAAAAATAAATATCGGGATAAGTTTTAAAATAAGTATCAATGAATTTTTGATTGTTTCCCCATGTCGCGCGCATCATACCTGGCCAAGGTTTTTTTATACAAAGTTTGCCGCTCTCGTTTGGACCGCAGACACTGCCGTCATCGCGTAAAATAACCGGATCCACTCCCAAAAACGGACGCGAGGTACTGCCGGGTTTTAAGGTGTGGACATTGGCAAGAGGCGTTATCATAATCCCGCCCGTTTCCGTCTGCCACCAAGTATCAACAATCGGACAGCGAGAATGACCGACATGTTCATAATACCACTGCCACGCTTTTGGATTTAACGGCTCGCCGACTGAACCTAAAACGCGCAAAGTATTTAATTTAAATTTGCGCGGCCACTCCTCGCCCAAGCGCATCAGCGCGCGAATAGCGGTCGGCGCGGTATAAAAAATCGTCACGCCGAATTTATCGCAAATTTGCCAAAACCGCCCCGCGTCCGGATAAGTCGGAATGCCCTCAAACATCAAAACAGTGGCGCCGTTGATAAGCGGCCCGTAAACCACATAGCTATGGCCGGTAATCCAGCCGACATCGGCCGTGCAAAAATATACGTCATCGGCGCGCAAATCAAAAATATATTTATGCGTCAGCGCCGCCTGCAATAAATAACCGGCGGTGGAATGAACCACGCCTTTGGGTTTGCCGGTTGAGCCCGAGGTATATAAAATAAATAAATAATCTTCGGCGTTCATTTCCGCCGGCGCGCACTCTGCCGAAATGTTTTGCATCGCTTCGTGATACCAGCTATCGCGGTTAGTCTGCATGACGCATTCGCCGTTCCCTACTTTTGCCACAATTACTTTTTCAATCGTCGGCGCATTTTGCAGCGCCTCATCCGCGATTTTTTTCAATTCAATAATTTTTCCGCCCCGCCGCGAAATATCGGCGGTGATTAATAACTTGCAACCGGAATCATTTATCCGCTCTTGCAATGAATTCGCGCTAAAACCGCCGAAAACTACCGAGTGTATAGCGCCAACGCGCGCGCAACCGAGCATTGCGACTGCCGCTTCCGGTATCATTGGCAGATAAATCGCTACTCGGTCGCCTTTTTTTACGCCGTTAGCTTTTAACACGTTGGCGAATTTGCAAACTTCCAAATACAATTCGCGATAAGTTATTTTGCGCGTGTCACTTTCGTTTTCGCCCTGCCAGATAATCGCGGTTTTATCAGCCACGGGCGTTGATAAATGCCGGTCCAAACAGTTCGCGCTCGCGTTCAATGTTCCGTCCCTAAACCACGAATGTTCAATAATATTATTTTTTATGTCCCAATTGTAATTTAAACCTTGCGCCGGCTTTTTAAACCAGTCTAAATTATCCGCTTGTTCCAGCCAAAATTTATCCGACTCGTTAATGGAGCGCGCGTACATCGCGTCGTAGGCCGCCAAATCTTTAATATAAAAATTAGTTCCCGTCGGCGGAAACTTTTCCTGGTTTGATAAATTGTTTGATTTTTCCGGCATAGTTTTATTTCCCGTCCCGACTGCTCAGATAGAAGACTTTTTCTTTACGGTCGCGGGAAGTTTGTCATATTGTCAATATACTTAATACTATCCTAAAAACGCGGCGGAAGCAAGGCAATAAAAAACGTCTCAAAGAAAACTTCAAGACGTTCATAAAAAAAATTGAGTGGGTAATCAACGGGGAAATATTAATCCAGCAAATCAATTTGTTCGCAGACTAATTGGCCCTGTCCAGTAATCATAACACCGACATCACCTGATGATATATAAAACAGTTCCATCGCTTGTAACTTGTCCCCCTCTACCACGGGCATGTCAAGCGTTTGCAAATCAATTTCTACGCCGCATTTTCCAGCTGTCCAAACCATCAGGGCAAA
>JBAYGB010000071.1:0-4978 GCA_041666885.1 Patescibacteria group bacterium
AGAAACCGTTTTTATCGCCCAGCATTTCGGCCAGCCGTTAGTGGCTTTGGCGGTCGCGTCGGAAAATAAGCCGAATGAAGTCAACGCTGGCGAATCTGCGCCGAAAAACGATGATAAAATTTTGGGGCAAAAAGTATTAACGCCCGCGGACGGGCTGGGGAACGCGCTTCCCAAAACCGATATTTCCGACGGAACCTTGCGCGCGCCGGTAAAGGTTGTCTATAACGTGGAAAATTCACAAGTTACTTGGAAATATGATGGTAAAGTGGCAACTTTTAACGCGCAGGCCGCTATCAGCGGGCCGGTAAAAACGGCAACGGTTTATTTTGACAACTACGCGATAACTTTACAGCCGGACAAAGCCGCGCCCGGTATTTACCGCGGGCAACTGGCAGTTTCGCGGCCGATTGATGATTTTTTTAAAGTCGTTATTAATCCCACTATTATTATTGAAAGTTCCGCCGGCGAGCGCTTGACCGCAAGTATTCCTTGGAATAGTGTAAAAGTCGTCAGCCCGACCCCGGTGGAGCGCTATTTGGCGGCGCAGACCGATTTACCCGCAAGCATTACCAAGGTGTTCAGTTTTTCCCGCTTGATTTATTTAATCGCTTTAATCGGCTTCATTATTGTATTACTGCTGACGATTTTTATTGAAATCAAAAAACAGCATCCGCACGTTATAGTGCAAAGTTTGGCGGTGATTGGGCTGTTGGCGGTACTGATAAGTATTTAAGATTCAGGATTTATGATTTATGAATAAGAATGTATGAATAGGGAAGATTTAAAATTAAGAACAAAGAATTATGTTTTGCGTATTATAAAATTAGTGAAAGCTTTACCGAACACCTTAGATAGTAGAACCATAGGCAATCAACTTATTCGTTGCGGGACTTCGGTAGGAGCAAATTACAGAGCGGTTTGTCGTGCTCGATCAAATGCTGAATTCATTTCTAAATTAGGAATTGTTATTGAAGAAGCAGATGAAAGCGCGTTTTGGATAGAATTGATTATTGAAAGCGGGTTAATAAAAGAAGAATTATTAAAGCCATTATTAAAAGAAACAAATGAAATAATTTCTATCATGGTTGCCTCTTCAAAATCAGCCAAAATAAATCCTAAATCATAAATCAAAAATCATAAATCATCTATGAATTTTTCCCTTCAACTTTTCTCTATAATTATTCTAGTTCTCTCCGCCGCCATCCACGAATATATGCACGCTTGGATGGCGGATCGTTTAGGGGACAATACGGCGCGCGACGCGGGGCGGTTGACGATAAATCCGCTGGCGCATCTTGATTGGTTCGGCTCAATTTTTTTGCCGCTCCTATTGGTAATGTCAAACTCGCCGTTTGTCTTCGGCTACGCCAAACCGGTGCCGTTTAATCCGTATAATCTGCGCGATGGTAAATGGGGGCCGGCCAAAGTGGCGTTTGCCGGGCCGCTGGGAAATTTTATTTTAGCCTTGGGTTTCGGTTTGCTGCTGCGTTTTTTTCCGGTAGCGGATATTCAACTGGCGTCGTTTATTTCCTATATCGTCATTATCAATTTGATTTTGATGGTGTTTAACTTGGTTCCCATCCCGCCGTTGGACGGTTCAAAAATAATCATTCCTTTTTTGCCTTATGCTTGGCAGGAAAAATATTGGCGGTTGGAACCGTACGGCATGGCGCTGGTAATATTTTTTATGCTTTTAGGCATGAACGTCGTTTGGTTTTTTGTCAGTTTTTTGTTTCAAATGATTGTCGGGGCGTAAACTATGTCTAATGATTTTCCGTATCGCAAATCTAACCGGTTGACCGGATATGATTATCGCATGGACGGGATGTATTTTGTGACCATATGCACGCAAGATAAAGAGTCATATTTCGGTCGCGTAGAAAATGGAAAAATGTTGTTAAATAAATATGGAGAAATAATAAAAAGGCAATGGTTATGGTTGGCGCGACAATATAGATATGTAAAATTAAATCAATTTGCAATAATGCCCAATCATTTGCACGGGATTATTTTTATTAATAAATCGAAAATTATAGGGGCAGATTATAAAAATAATGTAGGGACAGGTCGCGACCTGTCCCTACACCCAACCTATTTATTACCACCCAAGCCTAAATCATTGTCTGATATTGTAGGCGCTTTTAAAACCACATCATCAAAATTAATACATCAAATAGGATTAACGCAATTTCGGTGGCAAAGGTCATTTTATGACCATATTATTAGAAATGAAAAATCTTTGGGGCAAATTCGCAACTATATTTATTATAATCCAATAAAGTGGGAGACAGATAGAAACAATTTAGAAAATTTACTGATGTAAAAATTTTTTACCAAAAAAAATGAGCGCTTGGGTTTAAGAGAAGGAGATAGCAGAAAACCAAGCGCTCTAAAGAGAGGAATGCAATTGTTTTTAATTTCAAATTTTTTTAATAAAGAACAAAAAAGAAAAATTTTTTTATTTTATTCTACCCAAAAATTCAGGTAGCAATTCCGGCCCATGCCAGGCGCGAAATATTTTTGCATAGCGTAAAACCCAAACTTTTGCAAAAGCATTTCTCATTTTTTTGTACAAATCATCAACACTTATCCGCATTTTTTCAGCGATAACCTCAATATCTTGTCCATACCGCCGAACAAGTTTTGCGACTGCTTTTTGGGTACTAACCCAAATGTGCTTTCCAATTTCTGCTGTTTGCATTTGATTGTATTCTTGATAGTCTCTGCAAACAATCGGTGGCGCAATAAAAGAACAATTGGTTTCCATGATGTTTTTCTCCTTTCACACCATGATCGTTATTTTTAACATATAACTTTACGGCATTTTTGGCAACAGGCGGTTTTCTTGACGATTTTTTTATATTTTGCTAATCTTATTGATAGTTAGAAAACTTATACACAAAACACACATGAAAGTCCATGACGGACTCATTTTTTGTTATCTACCTATAAATAAACTATGCCTACAATCAATCAGTTAGTAAAAAATCCTAGAAAAGTCCAGAAGACAAAAACCAAAGCGCCGGCTCTGCAGTCTGTTTTGGATACCCTGCACCGCAAGCGCACGGAATTGCCCAAAGGCAATCCGTTTAAACGCGGCGTTTGTTTGAAAGTTACCACCATGACGCCGAAAAAGCCGAATTCGGCTTTGCGCAAAATCGCCCGCGTCAGATTATCCAACGGCAGTGAAGTAACCGCTTATATCCCGGGTATGGGTCATAATTTGCAAGAGCACGCGATCGTTTTGGTAAAAGGCGGTAAAACCAAAGACTTGCCGGGTGTGCGCTACAAAATCATTCGCGGCGTTTATGATACCCAAGGCGTGCAGAATCGCCGGCAGGGACGGAGTTGCTATGGAGCGAAGCGACCAAAA
This sequence comes from Patescibacteria group bacterium, assembly GCA_041666885.1. GTDB lineage: Bacteria > Patescibacteriota > Patescibacteriia > Patescibacteriales > XYC2-FULL-47-12 > 1-14-0-10-43-11. Next base: position 3,374 of record JBAYGB010000071.1, read on the forward strand.
CAATAATTTGTAATTTTGTAATTTTTAAAAATTTTATTTATGCGTGGAAAATCAGCGCCCAAAAGAGAAATACAAGCCGATGTTCGTTATCATGATTTGGATGTCGCCAAATTTATGAATTACGTAATGAAAGGCGGCAAAAAAACCATAGCGGAAAAAATCATCTATGGCAGTTTTGATATTATCAAAGAAAAAACCAAACAGGACCCGCGCCATGTTTTTAACAAAGCGATTAAGCAAGTCGGCCCGCAGTTAGAAGTGCGCGGTCGCCGAGTTGGCGGCGCGAACTACCAAATTCCGTATCCGGTGCGTCCGGAGCGGCGTTTCGCGCTTTCTTGCCGCTGGATAATTAACGGCGCCAAATCGCACAAAGGCCGTTCCATGGCGGAAAAATTAGCCGCGGAAATTATGGACGCGTCGCGCGGCGAGGGTGCGGCCATGAAGAAGAAAATGGATGTCCAGCGCATGGCGGAAGCGAACAAAGCGTTCGCGCATTTCGCTCGCTACTAAAACACGAATAGATACAAATAAATTAACAAATAGTAACAAATCACGAATTCATATAAATAATTTTTTTGTTTGTCATTCCAGCGAATGCTGGAATCCAGAAAAAATATGCGCAAACTGTTCGTTTTCACAATTATAATTTCCAGCTTGGTTTTAAGCGGCTGTATTTTTAAAAAATCCGTAGTGGAAAATGAAAAGTCGAAAGCGGGTAATCAGCAATCCGAAGCCGTAGACGCTGATGGTTGGAAAACTTATCAGAACACGGAATATGGGTTTGAATTTAAATATCCGAAAAATTTAAATATAGAAGAATCTGATAATAAATTTCCCGATCAATTAGGCTTAGCCTTTTTTCCTGAAGATAAAGAAAAACATACGGAAGTTGCCGAAAATTTAGGCGCGTTATCATATACTAGTAATCAAGTTTCTGATTCCGCCCATTTAACCAACAGTAAAAATTTTAACGATTTTAGAGAATTTATTACAGGCAATAGCAATGAGGAGCAAGCGGTGTTTGATAGTAACGGAATAAGTTGGTTTTGTTTTGTGCCGGCGAAAGCTAACGATACGACGGATATTAAATTAAAAAAATGTTATACGGAACAAGGGGATAAAAATTTTTACCAAATGTCTTTTAATTTCAGTCCGGCGACAATAGATTATTTTTCCATAAAAGACATGGATAAATTAGTTAAGAGTTTTAAATTTATAAAATAACCCAGTTAAATATCCCAAAAAGTCTGGATTTAACGGGTTAAAATTACTTTTCAATTACCATTTAATTTTTGTTTAATATTCAGTATCCTAATATCCTAATATTTAATATTCAATATTTAATAATCTAAACTATGGACTATCCACTAGATAAGGTAAGAAATATAGGAATTATCGCTCACATTGACGCTGGAAAAACAACCGTTTCCGAGCGCATTTTGTTTTACACCGGTAAAAAGCATAAAATCGGCGAGGTGCACGAAGGCGAAGCGACGATGGACTGGATGGAACAGGAACAAGAACGGGGAATTACCATTACATCCGCCGCGACTACTTGTTTTTGGAAAGATTGCCGCATTAACTTAATTGATACTCCCGGACACG
>JBAYGB010000072.1:0-4948 GCA_041666885.1 Patescibacteria group bacterium
CGATAACGATCGCAATGGGTTTTGATTTTTTGAGTTTGCAATATAAAAAGCGTGAGTATACTTTTTTGTGTTTAATCGTATCAGCCAGTCTAATAAGCGCCCATTATTTTTTATTGGGTAAAATTGCGGCTGGTGTTATTGTTTCTATTTCGGTGTTAAGATTTATTGCTTGCTATTTTACAACGAATAAAAAATATTTGTTCATATTTATTGCGTTAAATACGATTTCATTATTTTTCACATACAAAGACCTTACTGATTTAATTATTTACATAGGTTTGATTATTTTTATTGTTGGAAACTTTCAAGAGGATAACAAATTGATGAGAAAATTAATGATGGGTGGCACGTCTTTAATTGTTTTGTATAATGCTATCATTTTCTCGCCGATGGGAGTTGTCGCGGAGGGTTCGTTTTTGATAAGCGGTCTTATCGGCTATTATAGATTTTATGTAAAAAAATAATAAAAAACTCTCAAAACAACGAAATCTAGTTTTTTCACTTTTCACTTTTAACTTTTAACTTGTCCCATGACTCTTTTTGTTCAAATCAGCATTGTAATAGTCATCGCCGCGTTAATGGCAATTTTTGTGCGCACTTTGCGCCAGCCGTTAATCATCGGTTATATTTTAACCGGCCTAATAGTCGGGCCGTACTTTTTTAATTTCATTCAGGACACCGAAATAATTAATGTCTTTTCTGAAATCGGCATCGCGCTTCTGCTTTTTATCGTCGGCTTGGGCTTAAACCCGCGGCTGATTAAAGAAATCGGCGGGGTCGCGCTCGCGGCCGGAACGAGCCAAGTAGTATTTACCTCGCTCGTTGGTTTTTTTGTCTGCCGCGGCTTGGGATTTTTACCGCTGGAATCCGCGTATTTGGCGGTCGCGCTATCGTTCAGCAGTACGATTATTATCGTTAAACTTTTATCCGACAAACAAGCTCTGCAAAAACTGTACGGCAAAATCGCGCTGGGATTTTTACTGGTGCAGGATATTATCGCGATGCTGATTTTAATTTTTATTTCCGCGCTCGCGCAAGGCGAAGACCTCTCGCGCCTGATTGGCGTTATTACTTTGCAAGGCATCGCGCTCGCGCTGTTGTCGGTTTTTGCGAGCCTTTATCTTTTGCCGCGGCTGAGTAATATTTTTACCGCGTCGTCTGAATTTTTAGCTTTATTCGCGCTCGCCTGGGGTTTGGGGCTCGCGTCGCTTTTTTATAAATTCGGTTTTTCCATAGAAATCGGCGCGCTGATAGCGGGCATTACTTTATCCGTTTCGCCGTATGCCGTTGAAATCAGCGCGAAGATGAAGCCCTTGCGCGATTTTTTTCTGATTTTATTTTTTATCTTACTCGGATCAAAACTCGCTCTCGGCGATATCCAAATTTTAATCATACCGGCATTGCTTCTGTCGCTTTTTATTTTAATCGTCAACCCGCTGATTATGATGTTGATTATGAGCGCGCTTGGCTATCACAAGCGTACCGGTTTTTTAACCGGACTGACGGTCGCGCAAATCAGCGAATTTTCTTTAATTCTAATAATGTTTGGCATTAAATCGGGCGACCTTAACGACTCGCTTCTGTCGCTTGTGACGCTTGTCGGCTTAATCACTATCGCCGCCTCCACTTATTTAATAATATACGCGGAAAAAATATATCCGTATCTGGCGCCGGTTTTAACTTGGCTTGAACGGAAAAAAACAAAAATAGAAGCGCCGGAAATAAAAAATTATAACGCCATCTTATTCGGCTATAACCGCATCGGTTATGACTTCACGCGCGCGTTTAATAAATTGAAACAAAATTTTTTGGTTGCGGATTTTGACCCGCAGGTGATAAAAAAATTAGAAGCGGAAAATATCGCTTGCGTTTACGGCGACGCGGATGACGGCGAATTTTTGGATGAACTTGCGCTTAATAAAATAAAACTCGCGGTTTCAACCATTCCCGATTTCGCGACCAACTTGTTACTGATAAAAAAAATCCGGCGTGTAAACAAGCCGGCGATCATTATGATCATCTCGCATAATATCGGGGAAGCAGAAAAATTATACGCCGCCGGCGCGAGCTATGTAATACTCCCGCACTTTTTGGGCGGCAGTCATGCCTCCGCTTTGATCGCCAAGTACGGTTTGAATTCCAAAAAATACTCGCGCGAAAAAACAAATCATCTGAAATATTTGGCCGCCAGAAAAATGGTTGGACACGAACACCCTGCTAGACCGACTACTTAATCATAAAATTCAAGATCAGCGTGATTAAAATTACAAATCTTTAAAAGAATAGCATCCCACCACCCCTAACCCCTCCTCCATAGGAGGGGGACTCTGTAAAATAACTTGTTACTAATTTTCCATGCTACCTGTCCACAACAAGAAAAAAATAATAAACACCCGACGATATTTAAGAAATCATTTAACCAAAGCCGAAACGACGCTTTGGTTTTTTATTAGAGACAAAAAGCTAGGTTATAAATTCAGGCGCCAGCACAGTACCGGCAATTATATTATTGACTTTTACTGTTTTCATTTAAAACTCGCGGTGGAACTTGACGGCGGCGTCCATAACTATTATTTGCAAAACCAAAAAGATTATTTAAAAGAACAATATCTAAAATCGCTGGGCATTACTATTATTAGATACACCAACAGCCAAGTACTTTTTGAAACCGGCCGCGTACTGGACCACCTGCAAAAAGTATGCGCCGTCCTGAATAGACAGTCGCGAAGTAATATAACAAAAAAATAAGGGAACGAGTCCCTTATAAATAAAATGATTCTAAAAAAGAAGTATTATTTTTTCACGGGTTTGGCTTCACAACCTGACCCCACGCAACGTGCATCTTTTTGGTTGTGAGCTCCGGCTAATACAGGAGCATTCGCATCTCCAAACAGATGATTTCCGTTGACTATTTTTCCACATTGTGAACAAAGAACTTTCATTTTCTATTCTCCTTTTACTGGATATTTTAACTAAAACTTGGTTAGTTATTTTAATTTAGCACTACTTGCTGAAAATTTCAAGGTCCCCTCCTCGGAGGAGGGGCTAGGGGAGGTGGGATGTAAAAAAAGCTCCTCCGCTTTTAATAAGAGGAGGAGCTTTTGCTATAAGAGAAAATTAATTTTTTAACTTTGCCTCTATTGCCGCTTTCAACTGCTCATACGGCACCGCGCCGGAAACCAATTCGCCGTTGATAAAAGTCGCGGGCGTTCCCTGCACGCCGGCCGCCTGTCCGCCGGCCTGCTCTTCGCTGATTTTTGACGCGTATTTGCCGTCATCCAAACAAGCATTGAATTGTTTTGTATCCAATTTCAATTCCGCCGCGTCTTTTTTCCATGAATCAACGCTCATCGTGCCGGCTTCGTTCGCGGCAAAAATCTTGTCGTGCATTTCCCAAAACTTTCCCTGTTCGCCGGCGCATTCGGACGCTTCAGCCGCTTTCTGCGCGTTTTGATGGAAAGAAAGCGGGAAATGGCGGAACACGATTTTTATTTTATCTTTATACTCGTTAAAAATTTGCTCCATCGTGCTGTTGTGGCGCAAGCAATACGGGCATTCAAAATCGGAATATTCAATCAAAGTCACGCTCGCGTCCGCGTTTCCTTTAACATAATCGCTGTTGCTTATCGCCGGCACGGCCTGCGCTTGCGGCTGCTCTGCCGCAGGTTTCACTTCTTCCGCCGGTTTTTGTTCTTCTTGTCCGACAACTTTTTCACCTTTTACTTCGCCGGTGTCTTTTTTATTAAGATTTACCATTAACAAAGCGCCGACGCTGATAACCGCCACGCCCAAAACCAGCCCGAAAATAAAACTGGTCTTGTCTACGGACATTTTGTTTTCCGCCATATTATTCTTATTTAATAAATAATTAACAAAGCAAGGGTATTATATAAAATTAAAAAAAATAACGCAAGTTTGGCCATAAAAAACCGCCTTCAATTGAAGACGGCTTGATGCATTTCTATTTTTTTGCCTACCGGGAGCGCCGCAGAGATTAATTTTTTCATTGCTAAACGGCACGCTTGATTCACAGACCAATTATTGAAAAAAGCTCCATGCTTACCGTCTATACCCGTTATGCACGTGTTGTCTCTGCTAATAAAAAAACTGTTGCCATCGTTTGTCTCGCTCCCGCGACTTTTCAAAATTTCTACCCATCCTTTTAGAGACTTAGGGATTCCATCAAATATTTCATTCCCCAGTTCGGAAAGCACTAATGGTGAGCAGACGATATAAATTTTATGGTCCGTTTCTCTCAATATCTTTCCCAAGTCTTCCCAAAAAAATCCCGGGAGTAAAGCAAAAAGATTAGGGTGGTGCCAATAAATCCACATTTCGCGATTCTTTTTAACCTGTTCTAAAAACCAGGCCGGCAAATCAGTTTCTTTCTGGCTGTTTCCGATAGAAAAAAAACCAAAAAGTATTTTTATCCAATTAACTTTTGGCGATTTCATGATCCAACTCCTCTCGATAAAGATATTTTAAAGAACAATTTAATTTTCTATCTTCAAAATACCCCTTTCTGTTTTTTAAGTCAAACATTGTTGAAAAAAATCAGTCTTTACGCTAAACTCAATTTATATGCAAAAATATACTGTCAAAAATTTAACTGCTACCAAAAAGCTAGCGACAAAAATAGCCAGGCAAATTAGAAATGGAGGCGTGATTGGCCTAATCGGTAATTTAGGCGCGGGCAAAACCACTTTTACACAACTTCTCGCGCAAGTCATAGGAGTAAAACAGGTTGTAAATTCTCCTACTTTTAATATTATTAAGGTTTATAAAATCAAAAATCAAAAATCAAAAATCAAAAATCTAGTGCACATTGACGCCTATCGTCTCCACTCACCCGAAGAATTAACCGCGCTCGGCGTGGAAGAATATTTTAATGACGCTCAAACGGTAACGATTATTGAATGGGCGGATAAGGTAAAAAAAATATTGCCCA
>JBAYGB010000073.1:0-4865 GCA_041666885.1 Patescibacteria group bacterium
AACGAAATTAACAAATTTTATTCGTCCAAACTATTATCTATGGATTTACAAATTTTCTTTAAATTTCCTAAAACATTATCAATATTTAAAATTATATCTTCGTTTTTATATCTTACTACCGTAATCTCTAAACTTTCCAAAAATTTTTCTCGTATCCAATCATGCTGATTTTGTAATTGATAATTATGAATATCGCCGTCCGCTTCTACTGCCAACTTTAATTGCGGGCAATAAAAATCTAAAACGTATTGTTTGACTCCGTGTTGCCGGCGAAATTTATATCCTAACTGAGATCCTTTTATAAATTTCCACAATAGTCCTTCGGCTCTGGTTTTATTATTTCTAAAATATTGCCGCAACTTTTTTTGTTTATTTAAATTATGTACTGTTCTCATACAAAAAATAAAAACAGTTTCCCCTCCTTGGATGAGGAGGGGCAAGGGGTGGTGTGATTCGGATCATCTCTTATCTCCACCGTCAGTTAACAAAAAACAGAACAAGGTACTTAACTGTGAAATTTTGTTGGATGAGGAGGGGCGAGGGGTGGTGTGATTTATTTAAACAATTATTTACAACAATTTTTCAATATTTTAATATTGCGAGCATCTGGCCCTTCGTCCTTAAACCCCGGCACCTCCAGTATCCACGGCATATTTTTCATTCGCTTATCGCGCGCCAAATTTTTAAAACCGGCGAGCCCGATATGCCCCTGTCCGATATTTTCATGCCGATCGTGATGGGAGCTGGCGAGCGTTTTTGAATCGTTCACGTGAAACGCGACAATATTAACAAAACCAATTTGTTTATCTAATTCGTTCAAAAACTTTTTTACATTCACCGGCGTATACTCGCTAATCATTCCCGCTTCAAAGGCGTGCGCCGTATCAACACAGACTTTTACGCGCGCCGATTTTACTTTTTTTAAAACCGCGCCGATTTCCTCCGCCGTATCGCCAATGCTATTTCCGCCGCCAGCGGTGTTTTCCATAATCAACTGCGTTTTCCCTGAAACTTTTCTTAATACTTCTTTTATACCGACGACGGTTTTATCAATCGCCTCCGCGCGCGAGCTGTCCTTACCAGATCCAATATGAAAAATCAAACCTTGCGCACCAATCATTTCCGCGATTTTTAAATGCCCGGCTAAATTTTTTACCGACTGCCCGCGGACATAACTGTTCGGGCTCGCCAAATTCACCAAATACGCCGCGTGCAAAAACACCGGGCCGATTTTACTTTGTTTCAACGCCTCTTTATATTTTTTTACTTCTTCCGCGGCCGGTATTTTAACTTCATAAGTCCGCGGCGACGCGCCAAAAATTTGGATGCAGTCCGCTCCGATTTTATTTGCGTTTTCAATTGCCTGATGCAGTCCGCCCGCGGCGGATACGTGCGCGCCGATGATAGGCATAAAAATTTTCAACTTTTAATTTTAAATTTTCAAAATCAATTTTATTTTCTCGTAAACAACCCGACAATTTCCGCCCGATCAGAAACATGACCGACAGCCGCTTTTTCCAAATCCTGTTTGGTCGCTTGCGCGCTTAAATCAAGCATTGCGTCCAGCGCGTAAACTTTAAAAATATACCGATGAGTGCCGAACGGCGGGCACGGTTCGCCGTAGTTCGCGCCGCCAAAATCGTTCGTTCCTTGTACGGCGCCGGCGGGCACGCTTCCTTCCGCGATTTCCCTAGTTTCCGGTGAAATATTAAACATCACCCAATGAGTCCAATTTCCCCGCGCCGCGTCCGGGTCGTCAACGATTAAAGCTAAACTTTTCGCTCCCGCCGGCACGTCGCTAATCATCAACGGCGGGTTGATATTTGTCCCTTTACAGCCGTATTTATCCGGCATTTCCTCGTTGTTTTTAAATTGCGGGCTGGCGATTTTCATAATATTGGCATAATTATTAGCCGCGTCAATTGACGGCGCGGCTTTATCCGCGCTCTTTTGTCCGCAAGCCGAAACCAAAAGAAGACAGCTGAATAAAATTGTGGCTGTTAATATTCTTTTTAACATATAATTTTAGTTAATAATTATTTTTATTACTCTCCTCTCCTCATCGCCCGTTACTTTTAATTATACCACCTCCGATACAAATGTCATTGTCATACAAAACCAGCGACTGCCCAGACGCAGCTCCATCCTGCGGTTCATTAAATTTAATTTTGTATTCCCCAACTTTTAACTTTATAACTTTACAAACTTTTAACTCTTGTAGATGCCTGAATCTCGCCTGATAATTTTTATTTTTTTCCGGTTCTCCATTTATCCAATTTATTTTATGTATAATAATGCTCTTATTCTTTTTACTATTCACTATTTGCTGTTCACTTTTTTGACTTACCGTGATTGTATTTCTCTTTATGTCCTTTTCAACTATGTAAAACGGCGCGTCATTCGGTGTTTTTTTGGTGACAACAAATCCGTGCCGCTGGCCGATGGTCAAAAAAAACGCGCCGTCGTGATAGCCGATAACTTCTTTTTTTTCATTTAAAACTTTACCCCGTTTGGGTTTTAAATATTGCTGTAAAAATTCTTTCAGCCCGACTTTGCCGACAAAACAAATTCCCTGGCTGTCCGGTTTTTCCGCGGTCGGCAAACCAAACTTTTTCGCAAGTTCTCTAACTTCGCTTTTTTTATAATCACCGATAGGAAATAAGCAATGTTTTAATTGCGCTTGTTTCAACTGCCATAAAAAATATGATTGGTCTTTTGTTTCATCAACACCTCGCAACAGCTGAATTTTAGATTTATGATTTATGATTTTAGATTTTTTTGGAATTTGAGGTTTGATTGAAAATTGAAAATTGAAAATTGAAAATTCCCATCTGCGGGCATAGTGCCCGGTAGCAACATAGTCCGCTCCATTTTTTAACGCCCATTTTAAAAACGCGCCGAATTTTATGGTTTTGTTGCACATCACATCCGGATTTGGCGTTCGTCCGAGCTTATATTCGCGAATCATATAGTTCACGACTTCTTTTTTGTATTCCGCCGATAAATCCAAAGTTTTAAACGGAATACCAAGTTTTATCGCCACTTTCATCGCGTCCCGCCGCTCTTCCGGCCACTGACAATTTCCCCATTTTTCGTCCCAAATTTTAATAAAAACACCGATTACATCATAACCTTGCTTTGCCTCGGCGTATCCCTTAAGCAAAGGCGGGTGTTTTAATAAGGCCGCCGCCACACTGGAATCAACTCCGCCGCTTAGGCCGACAAAAACTTTTGGCATTTTTTGCTTATTTGTTGCTATTATTCTCTGCATATTCTTATATATTTGCATATTATCTTATTAAAATCAATAAAAACCTCTCCCGACAAGGAGAGGCTTTAATCTTTCCCCGCAAAGCGCGGAGCGTGCCTACATTCCGGCAAGAATTGGCGCAAAAAGTAAATGGGCTCCGGCTAAACTTTAACCGGGGTGGCGGAGTTGAGGCCAAGGATTGGTAAAACCAATCCAAACCGCACCTCCAACCGATTTTATACCCTTGCGGTCTATCAAGCGCCACGCGTGGCGCCTGAAAAACAACGCGCCAAATTTTTATCAGGCCAAAACTTGACGGAAAGCGCGCTCCGCGTTTTACGGATAAATTTACAAACTTTATAAACTTTTAACTTTATAACTTTTAACTATTTTATTTCCAGCCTATTTTTCTAAAAATTTTCCTCCCAGACTCTTCAATCTTTCTCTGTATTTTATGGCGCAGCTCATTTCCGGCCAACAATAAATAGCTGTAATCAGACGGATAGCCAACCAGCTCCATAAAACCGGCGCCGCTGATTTTTTTTCCGGCAACTTCCGCTCTTACCTCCAACGGCCCTTCCCAATAATTTATTGCGCCAAAAATCATTTCCTGATTCGGCAAAAGCGAGCGAACCTCAAAGCGCATATTTTTTTCCGGCATACTGATAGTCCAACTCTGCGGATATTCGGCTTTGGTTTTTTTGCTTTTCCAAACTTGTTTACCTGGCGTTAAAGTAAAATTTTTCAAATGTTCTTGTCGGCCGTCCGCGTAGATGATATCCGCCAAATAATCTTTATTTTTACCATCATCATATTCCACGCACATAATATCCGTACCGTCTGAAAGTTGCAAGGAAAACCAATTCCATCTATCTTTGCTGTACGCGACATCGGCCCATTGGTGGTCAAGCCAGGCTTTGCCGGCGACTTCAATGGGTTCGCCTTTGATATTGATTATACCGCGCGCGCTCATATCGGTTAAGGAATAATAATAACTTTCGCGCCCACAAACAGTGATGTGCCCTTGACCGCTTTCTAATAACGGATCTTTTTTCATTTCCAGTTCCAAATCAATATTTTCCGTTTTAATGTGAAACTTTTCCGGTTTAATTTGAGCTATCTCGCAATTGGCATAGCCGCGGAGAATAATCGGGTCAATATAATTTACGTATAATAGCGGCCGCTGAAAACTATCGCGCGATACGAGCGACACGTCTTGAATTTCTTTGTAACTTTTTTGCGCTTTAATGTCGGAAATAACCGAGTGGGCGAAATAAATATACTGTGCCGGAATGCGCCTTAAAAAAGGAATTTTCACCCGCTTCAAATCCGCCTTGAACAAGCAGTCCATAAAGCTGTAATGCTTGCCCGCTTTGTCCCATAGATGCCCGTTAAAATACCACCATTCAATGATATTGTTATGCGCCCCGTGATCGCGCGGGAAAGTGATCGGTTTTGGTTTTGGCATACAATTTAATTCTGTCATCCCCGCGAAAGCGGGGATCTAAAATTTATCTTAAATTGTTCTTTCGCAACTTAGATTCCCGCTTCCTGCCTGCCCGCTTCGCCGGAGCTTCAACGAGGCGAGCCGGTAGGCAAGGTCGCGGGAATGACA
>JBAYGB010000074.1:0-4857 GCA_041666885.1 Patescibacteria group bacterium
AACGACGATTACGAGCGTCACCGCGCCCATGATTAATAATTGCTTAAAGTCAACAAAAGTGCCGAGATATTTCTCGGTTATTAGCGACGCGATATACGCGAGCAAGGGAACTAAAATTATTCCCAGAGGGATTAGAAATCTTTTTTTCATACTCCTACGAATTACGAATAAATACCTGCCTACCGGCAGGCAGGCGAATATACAAATACTTAATTTAGATTTTTTGTCTCCGTTTTCAAATATATTTTTAAGTAAAGTTATTCTGGATATAATTATAACATTGTTTAAAAAATAAAAAAAATCTCGATTTCAAATCGGGAGTTTTTATCTATTTTTTAGTTGGCCGCTTAATTTTTTCCTAAATCCAAATATTCGTCTATTTTTATCTCTTTCACAAAATCCTCCATATGGCTGACCAAAATCATCGCGCCTTGATAATCATTTATTGCCTTGGCGATGACCGGAATATGCCGAAAGTTAATATGATTGGTCGGTTCATCAAGTATTAATAATCCCGGCTGCATCAATACCAACCGCGCGAAAGACAACAGCCCTTTTTGGCCTTCGGATAAATGCGACACCTTATGTTCCATCAAATCGCCGGTGATTAAGAAACTCGCGGCAACCGATCTCATCGCCTGGATATTCGCGCCGTCAATCAGCGCGCTTTGCAAAGAATTAAAAACCGTATCGTCAAAATTAAGAGTAGAAAAATCCTGGCTGTAATAGCCGACCCTTACGCCGTCTAGAATCTTCGCGCCCTCGTTTTTATCAAAGACGAGTGATCTTAATAAAGTGCTTTTGCCAATTCCGTTCGGACCTGATACTAACATGTGCATACCTTTTCTTAAAACTTTATCTACTTCTTTGACCGCCGGTTCGTGGTTTTTGATTATTTTAACGGATTTAATAGTTACTATTTCACCCGTAATATCCTGAACGGGAATGGTAAAATTTTTAATCGTTTTATCTTCCTGCCGAACATCTATTTTATTTTCTTCCAGTTCCTCGGTTTCCTCGCGCATTTTTTGAGCCAGTTTGCGCATTTTCCCGCCTTTGTGCGAGAAGAAATTAACCTTTTCCTTGCGGTCTTTAATCGTTTTTTCCATTTGCGCGTTCCGTTTTTTTTCTCGCTCAATTCTATTACTTATTTCTTCAACCACCATATAATAATCGCCGACGTAGGTTTCAATTTTATGAGTGAAGACATCAAGGTAAATAACGCCTTCGGTAAAACAGTTTAAAAAATCAGCGTCATGAGAAATAACGATAACGGTTTTGTTATACATAATTAAAAATTCAATCAAATGGTCAATGCCCGCTTTATCCAAATTATTCGTCGGCTCGTCTAACAATAATATGTCGGGGCTTTGGATTAAGGCATAAGCTAACAGGAGCCGCGCCTGTTGTCCGCCGGATAAATCTCCGACCCGCCGCCCGGTTGGAATATCCAAATTAACCGCCTTCATCGCCTTGCTTATCTGGCTTAATATGTTGGGCGGTACGATTTCAAACGCTTTGGCAAAATATTTTTCTACCGTTAAATCCAAATCTTCGCGGGCGACGGTTTGGCTCGCGGTGCCGATAGTCGCGTTGTTAGTGATTGATACTTGTCCGTTTTTGGGTTTTAAATCTCCTTTGATTAAATTAAACAAGGTGCTTTTACCCGCGCCGTTTTGTCCCATTAAAGTAATTTTAGCGCCTCGGCGCACGCTGAAAGAGGCCTCGTCCAAAACGGGCTTTTTATGTAAGAATTCAAAACTTACTTCATCAAATCTTAATATTACTTCGTCAGCCATAAATAAAATTAAAACATATACTCCTACGAGCCGAGTATATGTTTAGGGATACTAACATAGTTTTGCGAAAAAGTCTATATTGGCAACTAAATTAAAGTTTAAACGGTTCCGGTTTGTTAAAGTCCGGAATTAAAACTTGTTCGCAATTTTTTTCCTGCACCCAGCCGCTGGTTAAACCCAGCTCCCACAGATAATCAAACACCTGCATAAATTCCGGTTCACTGATTTGGCGGTTTATTTCCGGGTAGTTTCTGGCGTTATGCAGAGGATAATATTGCCGCATTAAACTGATGGGTAACTGCGGGTCAATGTCGCGCAGTATTTTTAAAGCCGCCAAACTATTTTGAATGTTGTTAGGCAAAATCAAATGCCGGACAATCACGCCGCGCGTCGCGATGCCATTCTCATCAGTTTGCAAATGGCCAACTTGGCTGAGCATTTCTTTGATTGCCGCGGTAGCCGTTGCCGCGTAATTGCGTACGCCGGAATATTTAAACGCCGCCGCGTCGTCGCCATATTTAAAATCCGGCAGGTAAATATCAACCAGCCCCGCCAGTTGTTTTAAAGTGGCAACCTGTTCGTAAGCGTTGGAATTCCACAGAATCGGCAAAGTCAAACCCCTGCTTTTAGCGATTTGCAAAGCGGTTTTGATTTCTTGCCACCAAATTGTCGGTGTCACCAAATCAATATTAACCGGGCCGTCCGTTTGCAATTTTAACATCATCTCCGCGAGTTTTGCCGCCGAATATTCTTGACCGATTCCGGTTTGCGAAATTTGCCAATTTTGGCAAAAGACGCATTTTAAATTACAGCCGGAAAAAAAGATGCCGCCGGCGCCCTGGTTTTTTTCGCCCCCAAGCGGCGGCTCTTCGCCGAAATGCTTTCCCACCCAGGCAATTTTTATTTTACGGTTTAACATATTGATATTAGTATAGCAAACTAAATAATAAATCCCCACACTTTTTCGCGTAGCGCGGAATGAGTTATTTTCAAAAGTGTGGGGATAAAAAAGGAAGCCGGTTTTTTTAAACAAGCTTCCATAAGTGGGCGGACGGATGAACAACTTAATAATCATCTTCTTCAGAAAGACCGGCGAGGCATCCAATAGCTTCCTCCTTAGTAACAAAGATACTTATCATGCCAGCATAACCGAGCGCCTCAAATAAATTTTTAATTTTTGATGACATGCCAAATATTGACACATCACCGTTTACCTTTTTTAACCCGTCAAGTATTTCCACAATCATTTCCAAACCAGTCCCGGAAATATTGTATAAATTTGTCATATCAATGATCAGCCGTTCCCCCTTATTTTCTTTCAGAAGCGATTCTAAAAAATTTCTGAAATCATTAAGAGCGGTTGTCGCGTTCAAATAGCCGGTCATTGATATAATCATGGGTGCGCTTGGTCCTCCCTTACTTGAAGTCACTGCAAACATTTTTGCCATTGTCTTGCTCCTTTTTAAAATATAATGAACTAACTAAGCTAACCATTATACCGCAAAATTTATAAAATAGGCAAATGGTTGCCATTTTTATTAAAAAAAGTTATTATTAGGGCAAGGAGAATCACTAATTTTTTTTATGCTTAAAAAAATATTCAGTAAAACCGGCGTAATTATTCTTTTGGTCGTTGTCGCCATCGGCGGCGCTTATTTTTATTTTTCCAGCCAAAAAACCGCGCCGGAATATACCACCGTTGCCGTCAAGCGCGGGCCATTAACTCAAAGCGTGGATGCGACCGGCAAAGTGGAATCAGCGGAGAGAATAAATTTAAATTTTAAAACCACCGGCCGCATCGCCCAGATAACAGTGAAAGCGGGGGACAAAGTTTCCACCGGACAAATTTTGGCGCGGCTGGAATCGCGCGCCCTGCAAAGCCAAGTCGCTGACGCGCAAGCGCGCTTAAATCAAGCGGAAGCCGATTATGATAAACTTTTGGCCGGCGCGTCCACCGAGGATGTGCAGGTGACGGAAAAAACCGTTTCCCAAAAAAATGAAGATTTAGCGGCGGCGGAAAACGCGCTGGCCACTTTGCAGACCAAGCGCGACACCGAACTGGTTAATTTTAAAAATGCCGTTTTAGATACCGTTGATAACGAAATCGTGGTCGTAAAAACGGCCATCAATGAAATAGATAATGTTTTAACCGACCCGGACGCCAAAAATACGTTAGGCGTGAGAAATGGCGGCGCAATACTTGCGGTTAACAAAAGCAAGCAAGCCGCTAACGATTATTTAACCGACCTTTCGTTAAAATCTACGCTGTTAAGTTCGTCTTCGCCGGACGAGGATATCGTCAGCATAATAAAGCAGGCAAAAGAATTGCTTAGTTTAACCAATGAGGCTTTATCGGATGTTTTAGGAGTTTTAACCGCTACGGTCGCATCTTACGATTTAACCGAAGCCGACTTAAACACGTTAAAAGATAATATTTTCGCTCAACAAACTAAAATAAGCACCGCTCGGACCGACATCCAAACCGCCGAGGCGAATTGGACGAACAAAGTGACCTATTATGATGATTTGATAAAAGCGGCGCAGGACGGTATTACCCAGGCGCGAGTCGCCATGCAAGTCGCGAGTTCGCAATTGAATTTTAAAAAAGCGCCGCCGCGGCAGTTTGAAATTAATTCCCAGAAAGCGAAAATCGCGCAAGCGCAAGCCGCTTTGGGTTTAGCGGCGGCGAACTTGGAAGAAACGATTATTCGCGCTCCGCTTGACGGCACAATTACCAAGAAGAATTTCACCAGCGGCGAGCAAAATAATTTGACTGAGCCGGTGCTGGAAATGATCGGCAATTCCAAAATGGAAATTGAAGTTGACATTCCGGAGTCCGACATTGCTAAAATTAAAACCGCGCAACGGGCGGAAATCAGCCTGGATGCTTTTTCCAGCGATTTAAAATTCAACGGCGTCGTGTCGTTTATTGACCCGGCCGAAACTTTGATTCAGGATGTCGTCTATTACAAACTGAAAATTCAACTGGCTGAAGATTATGCCGAGATTAAACCGGGCATGACCGCGAACGTCGTAATTTTTACCGCCCAAAAAGACG
>JBAYGB010000075.1:0-4790 GCA_041666885.1 Patescibacteria group bacterium
CATTATCAAAAACATCTTTTTTATTGTCATTCCCGCGCAGGCGGGAATCTCTATCTCTATTTTGGTCTTCTGCAAGCATGGGGAATTTTTACTGTTGATTTCATTAAAAAAGTTAATATCGGATAAAAACTTTTCTTGTCGTTATTATAACATTTTTTGCTATACCCAAGCAAGAAAAATTAACCGGTCAAATTTTTATCCGATATTATTTTATTTTATTTTATTTTAGGCAATAATTCATTTAAAATTAGCCTAAATAAAATATTTCATTATTATTTTTATTTTATTAAAAAAATCGCCGCTATTTCTTTTTCAACAATAATCTCAAAAATCAAAAAAATATCCTGATTTATCCACAAGCACAGATAAAAAACTACATTTGCATCCGATAACAATATCGCCTGTCTTTTTACCTGATTTGCGCTGTAAAAAATATGTCATCGTGAGCCCCCCCCCTAGCAAGGGGAGGAATAATACAAAGAAAATGTTGACTTGGCATTTATTCTCCCCCTTTATAAGGGGGAGTTAGAGGGGGTCGGGGAGCTATGAGAGTCGGGCTCCCGAATTTACCCCTCCGTCCGCGACCACGACCCCTCCGTCCCGAGCAACTCGGGACACCTCCCCTTATAAAGGGGAGGAATAATGCGGAGAGAAAACAATATCAAATCGGTATTTATTCTCCCCCTTTATAAGGGGGAGTGTCCGACGTCTCGGCGGACGAGGGGGTCGGAGAATGCCGAAGACGAGGGGGTCGGGGAACGCCGAAGGCAAAGGGGTTTGAGGAGTTAGATGGGATCTTGTATGCCTAAAAGGCAGAGGGCACGGTATCGGATAAATTTTGTTGTATCGTAACTTTCCGGCTGGAAGCATAAAATAAAGCAACAACCAAACAATAAATCAACTGGCGAGACCGGCTATACTTTTTACCATACCAAAAATCTTTTAACGAAGAAGTGTAATAAGGCGAAACATAAAGCGCCTTGATTATCTTAATTTATAACTTATGAAATCACCTCATCACTCTGCGACGCTCTGCTTATCGCCTACTGACAAACCGCTCGCAATAACTTTAGACATTATTTTGTTTTCTTGTTTTTTTATGCTTTTATGTTTTAATGTTATCTTGTTTTAATGTTTTAATGTTTTAATGTTTTAATGCGTTCCGTCTTCTAAAATTAGCCAAAAACAAATATCGGATTGTGCTTCTTTACTGTCACAAAAACTTTGGAATGAAATACCACCAAAGTAAAAATTAAGTTATTTCTTATTAAAGAACATTATCCGTATAAAGCGGGAGTGGGGATGCGGAAATTAAATTAAAATTTTTAATTTTTAATTTTATTGTCATCCCCGTGAAAACGGGGATCTCTAATTTATATTGACGTTGTTCTGTCGTATCTTAGATTCCCGCTTTCGCGGGAATGACAAAAAATTTGCCCCGAATGCTCAAAGTTAAAAATTACTAAAAAAACAAATACTTTTATTAAAATAATTAATATTTTACTAACAAAAAATCTTCCCAAATTTTGGGAAGATTTTTTTAGCTAAGATTAAACTTAATTTTCGTATCGGATAAAACCCCACACTCATTATGAGTGTGGGGTTAAATTTTTACAATTTCAGCAGTTTTTTTAAGCTGTCTTCTTTTATCCGATATCCGATAACCGCCAAATTTAAACGATTATTTTGAAATATTTCGCGCGCCACTCGTTTTATATCAGTTAACTTTACCGCCGATATTTTTTTCCAATATTCCTCGGGCGTAACCACTTTCTGATCCAATACTTCTTGCTTAGTGTACCAGCCGGCAAATTCATCTGACGATTCAAGATGTAACGCCAATTTACCTTTGATAAAATCTTTTGCTTTAGTTAATTCCGCCGCGCTTATTCCCTCGCGGCTGATTTTTTTATATTCGCCTAAAACTACTTTAATCGCCAGTTCTATTTTATCCGCCGAGGTACCGACTGATGTCGTCAGATAACCGCTGTCATTATAACCCTCAACTTCCGTATGCACTTGGTACGCCAGTCCCCGGCGTTCACGCACGGCGATAAATAGCCGCGAGCTCATTGACCCGCCCAAAGTCACGCCGAGCAGTTTGGCCGCTTCATAATCTTTGTGATGATAACTGTAAGCCTGAACGCCCGCAGAAAAATTAGTTTGCTTGGTCGCTTGCTGTTTTATTTTTAGGCGCGGAGCGGTTTGTTTTAACAAAAAATTTTCCGGCTTGTTTTTCGCGCCGCCGGGCAAACGGCTGAATATTTTTTTAACCGTATCAACGTCTTGATGCTTAAAATTTCCCGCCAGTCCGATAACCATATTTTGGCCTTGGTACCGATCTTGAAAATACCGATAAAAATCAGCGCGCTGAAATTTTTTTATATTTTCCTTAGTACCGATAGTATCCCAACCGGCGGGCGTGTCGCCATAAAGACAGGTTTCAAAAATATCTTCAATGTGCATCGCCGGATTATTGGCATATAAATTTATTTCCTCGATTACCACTCCCCGCTCCCGCTCAATTTCCGCCTGCTCAAATTTTGAATTTAATAAAATATCGCTGACCACATCGGCCGCGAGTTCCGTATGTTCGCTGTCAACTTTGGCATAATAGCCGGTATATTCTTTGGAGGTAAAAGCGTTGAACTCGCCGCCGATTTTATCCAACGCACTGGAAATGGCAAACGCGGTTGGCCGCTTGACCGTCCCTTTAAAAAACATATGCTCCAAAAAATGCGAGAGGCCGTTCGTCTCCCGCGTTTCATTACGCGAACCGGTCGCGACCATTGCGAGAATGGTAAAAGTCTTGGCGCCCGGTTGCGGTATTGTTAAGAGGCGAAGGCCGTTAGCTAGTATTTCTTTTCTATACATAAATATAAAATTTTTAGTTTTGTAATTTTTATAATTTTATTTCGTTGTCATTCCTGTTTTTCTTTCTGTCATTCCCGCGTAGGCGGGAATCTCAAACTTATTTTAACGCTTTTCCTTGTCATTCCCGCGCAGGCGGGAATCTCAAACTTATTTTAACATTTCAATATATAAATCCTCCCATCTTGGATTAAATTTTTGTATTTGCCCTATCTTCCATTCTCGATTCCATTTTTTTATTTGTTTTTCCCTTTGGATTGCATCTTGTATGTATTGGTAAATTTCATAATAAACTAATTTGTTTAAATTATATCTGGCGGTAAAACCGTTAATCAACTTATTTTTATGCTGATAAATTCGCTGCAATAAATTATTGGTTACTCCTATATACAGCACTTCGTTAGTTTTGTTTGTTAATATATAAATATAATACTGGCGTTCTCTCATACTTTAGATTCCCGCCTGCGCTCGCCTCGCTGGAGCTCCGGCGAAGCGGGCGAGAATGACAAAATAGTAATGTTTTAATGAAAATGACAAAATTTAAAATTTTATCATTGAAAATTGTTTGAAAATTGAAAATTAGAAATTGAAAATTTTATTGAATCTCCAAACCATTATAATAAGTCTCGCCGTCTCCCATTTCCACGTTTAAATTTTTGTCGCTTTCGCTCGTATAGGTAAGCGTAAAACTTCCCATCGCGGTCCAGGCGGAGGAAAGATAACCGTCAAAATTTTGAGCGCACCAATAATAAGTGCCACTATTGGCAAGCGATATCGGCGGCGTATAAATAGTAGCGCCGCTTTGAGCGATAGTTTTAGTTGAAATGCCGTTGATTAAAAGATTGCTGCCGTTTACGCAGTCTGACTGACTGGTGGATACGATGCGATAATAAGTATAGCCGGCTTGTAAACTGTCTGTATAAGAAGCGGACAAGGTCGGCGTATTATCGGACAACGCCGTGCCATCGCTTGGTGAAACCAAAACCGGAATACTGGGAATATTATTGCAATCCGTATCGTATAAGTCAACTCCGCCGTCGCCATCGTTATCCAGCGTGTCAGCGCAGTTGCCAGTTTCAGCGGTTAAAGCCGTGCAAACACCAGCCGCGCAAATGCCGGTATTAGCGAAACTGCCGTCCGTAACGTCCGTATCGCAGCGGTCGTTATTATTTACCGACGCGCAACTGCTATAATACACCGCGCAGTCCGCTTCCGCGTAACTGCAGTCTTTAGCCGCGGAACCGCTGTCGTCGCAAGAACTATTGGATAAACAAATTCCGTTCGCGCCGTAATCGCCGCCGGTAGTTATAGCGCTGTCGCAGCCGTTGCCGGTTGAACAGCTCGCGCAGGAAGTTTGGTAGTTGGTACCGTCAAAACAAATATGGCCGGCTGTTTGGCAGTCAAAATTTGTGCCGTCAACCGCTCCGCCGTTGTCAAAGCACATACCGCTTTGAGAAAAATCACCCGAAGAGGTGTCGGCTTCGCATTGTTTGCCGCCATAGCCGTCGCAGTTTAAATAATACGAACCGGCGCTTAAAGAAACATCAACCGCGTCGCAAGTGCCGTCTGATAAACAAACTCCGGTTTGACTGAAACTGCCGCCACCGTCCGCGTCGCAGGCTTTGCCGGTATGGCCGCTGCACGTAGCATAATACGTTCCGCCGTCCAGCGCAACCAGCGTGCTAGCCGTGCAAACGCTGCCGGAAGTGCAAACGCCGGTCGGCGACCAACTTGTAAGCGACCCGTCGTTTTGCGCGTCAGTATAGCACGCTTCTCCGCCGCCATTCGTACAACCGCTCGTTATCGTTGTGCCGTTTAAATATACGCCGGCGGTTTGGCAAGTTGAACCGGAAACGCACATTCCGTTCGCGCTATAGCCATCGCTCGCGTCCGCCTCGCATGGATCAACATCGCTCGCG
>JBAYGB010000076.1:0-4736 GCA_041666885.1 Patescibacteria group bacterium
CGGTCAATATCAATAATTTTTATTTTCCTGACGAACGAGTCGGACAAGGTTTGGTTTTAACAAACGACGGCTGGCTTTTAACCGGCGTCAAAATAGACAAACCGGAAAATTTTATCGCCGCCGATTATGAAGGGAATATTTTAATTTTGGAATCGGCTGATTTGGTAAAAGGCGGTTATTTCGTAAAAGCAAAAGCCAATAATTTAGTCGCCGCGTCGTTTAGCGGCAAGAACGATATCCAAAATGGCCAATTGGTTGCCGCCATCCATCAAGAAGACGCTCGGCTGGCTTTTGTGGAAAATGCCAACAGCTTAAAAGAACCGGCAGCCGTGCAGTCCAGCGAAAACTGGTATCGGTTTATTAAAATCAGCAATCGCGCCGTGAACGCGGGCGATTTTATTTTTAATTTGAACGGTTTAACCGTCGGCTTATACGATAAAGACGGCTTGGTATCGCCGATTTATTTTTACACACAAGCTTTGCCCGCGCTGTTAAGCAAAAAAGAATATCATCAGCCGTATTTGGGCGTTAATTATTTAAGTTTGTCCGCCGTCATTAATGAAAAAAAATTAAGCGGCGCTTTAGTCGCCGCCGATACTAAAAACGTGGCGGTAGCAAAAAACAGTCCGGCGGCGCTCGCGGGCATAAAACCGGGCGATATAATTTTAACGGTGGACGGCGTAAAAATTGACGCGCAAAACAGTTTAAGCGAATTGATTCAAAGCTATCAGCCGGATGAACAAATTGAGTTAACGATTTTACGGGCGGAAAACGAGCAAAACATAAAAGTTAAGTTGGGAAGCGTTAAATAATTGCAAAAAATTGTGCGAATATATTTTGATTATGCAATGGCATCGCAATTCACAAAAGCGATTTTATGAAAGTGGGCATACTTATTTCGTAGTAAGCAAGACATACAATAATTACCCATATTTTAAAGAAAAGATATTTTGCGATTTGTTTATTGAGGAATTAAAATTGTGCAAGAATTTGAAGAAATTCAGATTATACGGATTTTGCATCGTGTATGATCATATAAATTTATTGTTGCAGCCAAGCGATGAATTTAATATTTCGAAAGTGATGAAATCATTAAAGGAAAATGTTTCTCGAGATATTAATTATATAATGAATGGCATATTTTATGAAGGCGACACGTCGACGTGTCGCTTTCAATTGAGAGAGTCTTTTAAATATTACCAGAATTTATTTTTTAAAAAATACCAAAACCATAATCCTCTTCCCGCATTCCATTGGCAAAAATCATATTACGACCATGTTATTCGCAACGGACGCGATTTTGAAAATCATTGGAATTATACAAGTTATAATTATCTTAAGCATAAAATGAACTCCGATTGGTCGTATGCGACGGAAAATTTTTGGGAATTAATTGATGAATTAGGGTAAATGTTTTAAAATAATGTTAATAACGTCGCCTTTGAAGTATAAATATGTTATACTATTTACATAGGACTATGACCGTAAAATCCATTAAGAACGTCAAAGATTTAACCGGCAAGCGCGTTTTGGTGCGTTGTGATTTTAACGTGGCTGTTGGAAAAAATAAAATTACCGACGACTTTAAAATCGTGGAGAGCTTGCCGACCATTCGTTTTTTAACAGCCAAAGGAGCCAGAGTGATTTTATTGACGCACTTCGGCCGTCCCGACGGCAAGAAAATTAAAGATTATAAATTAACAATTATAAAATCAAGATTGGAAAAATTGCTGGGCAAAAAAGTCGTTTACGTAGAAGATTGTGTTGGTGAAAAGGCGCGCATGGCAGTGGAACAGCTGAAAAACGGGCAAATTATTTTATTGGAAAACGTTCGATTTTACAAAGAAGAAGAAAAAAACGATAAAAAATTCGCCCAAGCGCTGTCCGGTTTAGCGGATATATACGTTAACGACGCCCTCGCAGTTTCTCATCGGGCGCACGCCTCGGTCGCGGCGATAAAAAAATATTTGCCGACCTACGCGGGGTTGTTGTTAGAAAAAGAAATATTAAATTTAAATAAAATATTGCGGCCGGCACAGCCTTTAGTGGTCATTATCGGCGGCGCGAAACTGGAAACCAAAGTGCCGGTGATAAAAAATTTGCGGAAAAAAGCGCAGGCGGTATTGATTGGCGGCATGATCAGCTATGATTTTTTAGCCGCCAAAAAATGGAGCACGGGAAAATATAAAGTGGACAACGCGCAAAGAAAGTCAGCTAAAAAATTATTATATAAAAATGTAATATTGCCCCTTGATTTTGTCGCCGCCGATAAAACTAACGGCCAAGGCGTCGTAAAAATAGTTAACGCCCAAGAACTGCCAAAAAATTGCTGGCAACTAGATATCGGACCGGAAACGGTTAAACTTTACGCGCGCTATCTTAAAACCGCAAAAACCATAATTTGGAACGGACCGATGGGCAGGTTTGAAAACGAAAGGTTTAAAAACGGCACGCTCGCCATTGCTCGTTTGGTCGCGGCCATTTCATCAGGCAAAGCGTTCGGTGTTGCTGGCGGCGGGGAAACAGTTGCCGCGTTGAAGCAAACGCAAATGATGGGATATGTTGATTTCGTTTCCACCAGCGGCGGCGCGATGCTTGAGTATTTGGCTGGGAATAAACTTCCCGGTTTAAAAAATATTATTAAATAAAATAGCAGAGACGTGGCATTGCCACGTCTCTGCAAAATAAAATCTATGATTCCAAACAAGTACATCACGATTTTCGTCAGTGTTTTATTAGCCATCACCACCATTTGGGTGGGCGTTTTAACCCGCAACAGCGTAAAAACTTATCGCTACATCGGGCAGTCGGTTGAGCAAAAACATTCAATTAATATCAGCGGCGAAGGTAAAGTAATCGCCGTGCCGGATGTCGCCAAAATTCAGCTGGGTTTGCAGACGGAAAAAAAGACCGTTGCCGAGGCGCAAAAAGAAAATACCGCCAAAATGAATGCTGTTATTGATAAACTTAAAAAAGATTTTAAAATTGACGCCAAAGACATTCAGACCGCGAATTACAATATTTATCCGCAATACGATCGGAACAACGGAAAACAAACCTTTCGCTCTTATCAGGTAACTCAAAACGTCAATGTCAAAATCAGAAATATGGATAAAATCAGCGACATTTTGCAAGTCGTAGGCGATGCTGGTTTAAACCAGGTCGGCGGCCTTACTTTTGAAGTGGACGAGCCGGAAAAAATAAAACAGCAGGCGCGCGAACTGGCGATTAAAAACGCCAAAGAAAAAGCGGACGCTTTGGCAAAAATCGCTGATGTGAAATTGGGCAAAGTGATTTCTTTTTCCGAATATGCCAATGACAGCAGTTCAAGAGTTTATAACGACTACGCTATGAAAAGCGCGACTGGCATGGGCGGCGCCGAAATTGCGCCGGCGCCGGCGGTAGAAGCCGGCAGTACGGAAATTGTTATCACGGCGAATGTGGAATACGAAATCTACTAGACATAAAAACATCAAAGCATAAAAACATTAAAACAATAGGAGCATTAAACAGGTGTCATTCCCGCAAATCCGTCGGCTGGCGGAGGGAATCCAGAATTTAGTTATTAATTTCGTTAATATATGGAAGAACACAAGTATCCGCGCGTTGGAGTCGGCGTGATGATTCAAAATGAAAAAGGGGAAGTGCTGCTTGGCTTGCGGCAAGGATCGCATGGAGCGGGAGAATGGAGTTTTCCGGGCGGGCACGTTGATTTTGGAGAATTGATGGCGGATACTGCCAGGCGGGAAGTGCAAGAAGAGACAGGATTAAATTTGGAAAAATTTGAATTAATTTCCATAATTGACGAGTTGCGATATCTTAATTCGGAGGGGAAACATTATGTGGTCATTGGTTTTAAGGCGATTGATTATAAGGGCGAACCAAAACTAATGGAGCCGGATAAATTTAAAGAATGGCGATGGTTTGATTTAAATGATTTGCCTGAAAATATTTTTGAAGGAACCGAACAGATGATTAAAAATTTTAAAGCCGGGAAAATTTATCAAGATTAATATATCAAGGAGGTTATTTTATGTCGTATAAAATAAAAAATATCACCGCCCGCGAAATATTGGACTCACGCGGTAATCCCACAGTTGAGTGTTTAGTGGAATTGGAAAATGGCATCAAAGCCAAAGCGTCAGTGCCGTCCGGCGCGTCTACCGGCGAACACGAAGCGGTTGAATTGCGCGATGGAGACGAGAAGCGCTATAGCGGATTGGGAGTGCTGAAAGCGGTAAAAAATATTGAACAGAAAATAGCGCCGGCGCTGATTGGTTTTAATGTTATTGAACAGGAAAAAATTGATCAGACAATGATCGATTTGGACGGCACGAAAAACAAAAGTAAACTGGGCGCGAATGCAATTTTAGCCGTGTCGCTTGCCTGCGCGCGAGCCGGAAGCATCGCCGAAAGTAAAGAACTATACGAATACATTGCCAAAATGTACTCTTTACCCGTTACCCGTTTCTCATTACCCATTCCCGCTTTTAACATTTTTAATGGGGGAAAACACGCGGATACCAATTTGGATTTTCAAGAATTTATGATTATTCCCACCTCTCCCCCAACCCCTCTCCTTAGTAAGGAGAGGGTGGCGAGCGGAACGAGCCGGGTGAGGTCTTTTGTGGAGCAAGTCAGAATGGGCGCGGAAATTTTTCATGAACTGGGACGCGTTTTGAAAGAAGCCGGTTTTGATACCGATACCGGCAGCGAGGGCGGTTACGCGCCGGATA
>JBAYGB010000077.1:0-4715 GCA_041666885.1 Patescibacteria group bacterium
ATATCACGTTTATTATCAATTAAAACGCCTTCTTTAGTATGGAAAGTGATATCTTCCACCGCGCCGCCGATTGTTATAATGTCGTATTTCATATAAATTATTAAAACTATATTAATAACTAGTTTCTATTAATTTCCATTAATTTCTAATTAAAAAAATAAATGGTTGAAATTAAGAGAAACTAATAGAAACTGTGAAATTGAATGATAACTATACCTTTACATATTTTCCGACAGCGATTGAACTCGCGGCCACATTAACGAAACTTGCCGCTAAAAATTCGCTGCCGAAGATATATAAAAAATTGCTGTTAAAATACCCGACTAAATTCAAATCAGTCGTATTGAAAAAACTGCCCAAATACGGCTGCAACAAATGGATGAAGGGGTAAAAAATCGCGATCACGCCGATAACTCCGATCAATGAATACAAAATTGATTCCACCAAAAACGGCGCGCGGATAAAAGAATTGCTCGCGCCGACCAGTTTCATCACGCCGATTTCTTTTTTATGCGTGTAAATCGCGATGCGCACCGCGTTAAAGACGACCAAAATCGTGATGGCGATAAAAATACAACTGATTAAAATCATAATCTCGCGGCTTCTTGAGGTAACCGTTTCCAAACTGGTTAATAAATTTTTATGGTCGTCAAAATTTTTGCTCTCAATCAAAGAATTTTTGCTTAATTTATCCAGCGCGCCGATAATTTTTTCATAATCGGTCAGTTCTTTCGCTTGTACCGCCAAACTCGGATTTAACGGATTTTTGCCGATTTCGCGCAAAGCTTCCTGTAACGATTTATTGTCGCGATTTTTTGCTTGGAATGACTCCAACGCCTGCGCTTTGGAAATATATTCCACTTTTGCCACTCCGTCCACCGATTCCAATTCCCGTTTCAGCGCGCTGATATCTTCTTCGGCCGCGTCGGTGTTTAAATATAAAGACAAGTCTATTTTATCTTCCACCGTTTTAATCGCCGTTTCGCCGATGTGGTTAACCGCTATTAAAAAATTGATGGAAAATAAAGACAGCACTAAAATAATAACGGTCACGAGCGACACCCAAAAATTGCGGACAAAGTCCTGCAAAGCGAATTTTAAAACTCTAGCAATTGAGAGAAGAATCATATTTTAGTTAAAGGTTTAAAAAATTATAAAATCATTTGTCATTCCCGCGAAAGCGGGAATCTAAGGATAGTAGTAGATTCCCGCTTTCGCGGGAATGACAGAATGTAAAAACATTTAACTTTACCTGCCCGCAATGCAAAGCCATAGCTTTGGCAGGCGGGTAAACTTACAGTATATATTTACCAATTTTTTGATCACTGATCACTCGGCCGGAATCAATCGTCACTACGCGCCGGCGCAAACTGTTTACGATCTCTTTATTGTGAGTTACCAAAATGACGGTCGTGCCGAACTTATTTATTTTTTCTAGTAAATTGATAATGTCGGCGGCGTTGATTGAATCCAAATTTCCCGTCGGTTCGTCGGCGAGCAAAATTTTCGGCCGGTGCACCAATGAGCGGGCAATCACCGCGCGCTGCTGTTCGCCGCCGGAAACCTGCGTCGGATAGCGGTGCATTTTACTTTCCAAACCGACCAGTTTTAAAACTTGCGGCACGATCACGTCTATTTTTGAGGGCACATGGCCGCAAACCTGCATGGCGAAAGCGACGTTTTCAAATAAGGTTTTTGTCGGCAATAATTTAAAATCTTGAAAAATAACGCCGATTTGGCGGCGCAAATACGGAATTTCGCGCTGCCGAATATTAGTAATATCCCAATCGCCGACTCTGATATTTCCTTTCGTCGCTTTTTCTTCGCCGATTAATAATTTTACCATCGTGGTTTTGCCGGTGCCGGATTGGCCGACGATGGAAACGAATTCGCCGGGTTTTATTTCCAAATTAAAACTATCCAGCGCGTGGATGTTGGGCGGATAAAATTTGGTTACGTTTTCAAAAACAATCATAAAATAGTTATAAATTGTTTGTCATTCCCGCGAAGGCGGGAATCTAAAATTTTTCTAAACATGACCTGCCTGCCCGCTTCGCCGGAGCTTCAACGAGGCGAGCCGGTAGGCAGGGATTCCCGCCTTCGCGGGAATGACAGAATAACAAAACTTTATAAACTTTCCAACTTCCTTTTGCTGTATTTTAATAAATCATTCATCTCTTCAAAACTTTGCTCCCGTTTTTGCGCGCCGAGCACCACGCCGGTTAATTCCCGCTCGCCTATTTTTACTTTGGTCATTAGGCAATAGCCGGCTTCGTCCAGATAGCCGGTTTTGCCGCCGGTGACTTTAAAATCGGAATTCAATAATTTGTTGGTGTTGCGCGCCGTTTTCTTTTTTTTGTCTCTAATAGTCGTAAAAGAATATTGCGTCAGCGTTGTCGCTTGGGAAATTTCCGGATGTTTAAAAGCCTCTTTGGTTATTATAGCATAATCTCGCGCGCTTGACATATTTTGCGGGGATAAACCGGAAGGTTCCATAAAAACCGTGCCGGTCGCGCCCCACGATTTTACTTTTTCATTCATTTTATTTATAAAATCGGCGCGCGGCAAACCGCTGAGGCGCGCGAGCGTTTCGGCGGTGTTGTTGGTAGAAGCGATCAAAGTGGTGTAAAACAAATCTTTAACGGTTAAAGTATCGCCGTCCTCCAAATTTAAACGCGCCACCTCGTATTTGGCCGCGTATTGGTAATTATGGTCTTCATCGATTTTGCTATAAGCGGCTATTTGATTGAAGTCGGGATTCGTATCTAAAAAAACGCTGGCGGTAACAATTTTGGTTAAACTCGCGAGCGGCGTGATTAAATTTTCATTTTTGCCGTAAATAACTTCGCCCGTGCTATCGTCCATTACCAAAGCGGAATCGGAATTGACCTCGGGCTTATCGCTCATACCGGAAATTTTTATTCCCAAAACCCGCCCGCTTTGTTCGGGAATATACAATGGTTCAATCGCGACATCAATAATGCCGTCGCGCGTGGAGGCGATTTTTTTAAACGCCACGTTGTCCAAATCCACCACTCGCTCCGGATGTTTAATTTTATCCGGCCCGTAATCGTTAATCGTTACATCAATGAATTTTTTATTGGCTAAATTGGTGACGCGTAAACGTGAATTGCGAGGAAAAGCGGCGGAAGCGGCAAAATTGCCTTTTTTATAAACATACCAGCTTGCCTTGCCCGCGATTTTTACTTCCGGGTTGGAAAAAACGGCCACTCGCGCGAACGGCAAAGTAATAGTTGCGCTCGCGATTTGCTTTTTGACATCATACCTGGTCGCGAGCGGCCGCCAAACATTTTTATTTTTATCAAAAAAATAAATCTGTTTTAAATAATTATCGGCCGTATCGTAATGCAATTCCAGTTTAAAAGCTTGCTTGCGGTCGTACGCTTTTTTGTTTAAAAATTCAAACTGGTAAATTTCACTGATTCTATCCGCGTTCCACGGTTCAATCATCGCTTCATGCAGTTCTATCACTTGCAAGCTGGTTGTGGCGGTAAAAATTTTGGGCGGCAAAGTAAACGCGACTGCGCCGTCAAAAGCGGCAATGGTTGAGGTGCTTTTGGTATTAATATTTAAAATTTCAATCAGCGATTCAATATTTACGGGAGCCGCGGTTTCAGTATCAACAAAATCGCTTAAAGCGGCCTCTTGCGCCGAAGCGATATTTGCCCCCAATACAAAAAAACTCATTCCCATGAGTAAAATAAAAAAAGGGTAAATTTGCCAAGTTTTGAATTTTCCCATATATTACTATTATAGCAGAGCCGCCCGCCTACGCCAAAGGCTTCGGCGAGGCAAACGCGCGGGATTAGTACAATGGTAGTACATCTGCTTCCCAAGCAGAGGACGCGAGTCCGATTCTCGTATCCCGCTCAGATGATTTTGGATTGCAGATTTTAGATTTATGATTTTAAATAATTTGCCGAGATAGCTTAATTGTTAATCGCCTCACCGGCTACCCGCCAAAGAGACGGGATTAGTAAATAAAATTATTGCCACCTTAGCTCAGTTGGTAGAGCGGCGGTATCGTAAACCGCAGGTCGTCGGTTCAAACCCGACAGGTGGCTCATTTTTCCTCTCGGTTATTTTTTTATAATAACATACTCTTTCCGGTTCTTCAATTATTAAAAACCTCGCACATTTTTTGTGCGAGGTTTGAATAAAAATTCAAAAGAATTAAAAATTGCGAGAAAATATTTGAGGACCAGCACCCCATCCCCCGTCTGACAAACTCTTAGCGTATATACACCAACCAGCGTCAGCACCAGCAGCGCTAAACCAAAGAATAAACACGGAACACAGTACACTTTCAATGCCACGAATATAAAAAATATTCATGCCACCATTAGTCAAAAGTTTTCCGTCTTCGCCGTTCGGTTGCTGTTCCATTAAAAAATACATTTCAGTGAGCGTAGTCTCGACTTTTGTTTCGCCACCGAGTTCAGCAATTATGTGGTCGTCAACCGATAACTTTCGTAGTTTGGCATAATGGAGAATCTGTTTTGTTATTGTATCTTCTGTTTTGCCATCACCCCATAGAAATAGTTCTTCGAAGCTGTTATCAATATGCCTAATTTTTACCGAGGAAGTATGTTCGGTATTAACAACAAGTTTCTTCTTGGCAACGAATTTTTCAGTAGTTGCAGGAATATTGACGGTGCCGATTGGTTCAAATAGCCACTTTGGATATTCGCTGA
>JBAYGB010000078.1:0-4702 GCA_041666885.1 Patescibacteria group bacterium
GCGCAAGTTTTTTTTTACCAATTCGTCCAAATTTTTTTCCTGTTGGCCGTTAAAATCCCACATGTACAAAGTCTGCATGGCGATGGTGCGGGCCAAATGGCGGTTAGACATAAGTGAGTTAGAAAGTTTATAAAGTCTATAAAGTCAAAAGTCGTATGTTTTAATGCTTTTTCTCTTTCTTTGCTTTTGTCGCCTTTTTACTTTTGACTTTAAGGACTAATTTGCCCTTGTAATAGCCGCAATAAGAACAAGCGGTATGAGGTAAAACCGTTTTGCCGCATTGCGCGCAGGCGGCTAATGATTTTGAACGAAGAAAAAAATGCGAATGCCGTCTTCTTTTTTGGCTTGAAGTTCGTCGTTTTGTAGGTACTGACATAAACAATTAAAAATTACGAATTAAAAATTTAGAATTTAATCAATTTTAGTATAGCTAAATATTGATAATTTGGCAAATGCAAGACA
The DNA here is from genome assembly GCA_041666885.1 of Patescibacteria group bacterium. Taxonomy (GTDB): domain Bacteria; phylum Patescibacteriota; class Patescibacteriia; order Patescibacteriales; family XYC2-FULL-47-12; genus 1-14-0-10-43-11. Next base: position 463 of record JBAYGB010000078.1, read on the forward strand.
ACATTAAAACATTAAAGCATCAAAACATTAAAACAAATCAGACAAAAGTTCCCCGTTGCTTTCATGCTCTTGTGTTTTTATGTTTTAATGTTCTAGTGTTTTTTGTTTTTATATTACCAGCATCGCGTCGCCAAAACTGAAAAAACGATATTTCTTTTTAATCGCGGTTTGATAAATATTTTTAACCAATGACGTTCCGCGCCGGTTGTTTTTGTTATCAACAAAAGCCGATACCAGCATTAACAAAGTGGATTTGGGCAAATGAAAGTTGGTGATTAGCGCGTCCACGATTTTAAACTTGTACCCGGGATAAATAAAAATATCAATATCGGTTTTAAGTTTGGTTTCGCCCGGACACAATTGTCCTAACAGTTCCAGCGCCGGCCTCGCGGCAATGCCTTCCAACGCCCGCGCGCTGGTAGTGCCGACGGCGATTACGCGGCCGCCTTCCGTTTTTGCGCGCGCGATTTTTTGCATCGTATTGATATCCACCTCCGTCCGCTCGCTGTGCATTTTATGTTTTTTGATGTTATCAACTTTCACCGGCGCGAAAGTGCCCAAGCCGACATGCAAGGTTACATATTCTATCTGCACGCCTTTGCGTTTTATTTTTTTTAACAGACTTTTGGTAAAATGCAGACCCGCGGTCGGCGCGGCGACCGAACCGACTTTATCCGCGCCGGCAAAAACGGTTTGATATTTTTGCTTTACGCCGGCCGGCAATTTTTTTATATACGGCGGCGTCGGCACTTGGCCGATGCGTTCCGCGATCTTCATCAATTCTGTTTTATTTTTATTAAATTCAACCAGCCAAGTGCCGTCATTATTATTTTTTTTAATTTTACAATTTAATCCTTGCAAAAATTGAACGGCCAAATTTTCCTGACGCACGCTGCCGCCGACTAAACACTGCCAAATTTTTTGCTCCTGATTATGCAATAAAAAAACTTCAATTTTGCCGCCGGTTCCGACTTTTTTGCCAATCAGCCGCGCCGGAAAAACTTTGGAATTGTTTAAAACCAAAATATCGCCCTTTTCCAAATAATCAATAATGTTAAAAAATCGCCGATGTTCAATCGCGTGATTTTCACGGTTAAAAACAAGCAGGCGCGAACTGTCGCGCGGAACTTTCGGCTTTTGGGCGATTAGCTCTTTTGGCAGGTTGTAATCAAAATCTTGCAGCTTCATATAAAGCTATCATAGAAGTAAACGGGGCTGATTGTCAATAAAACAAAAGAAGAAAACGGACGCCTTGAAATTGACGTCCGCTAACAAATGAACAATGCTTTTAACCGGCTCTAAAAATAATAACTGCTGCTGCGCCATATTTTTCCTCCAACCTTTCGTGATTTGCGCAATCAAGCGCCGCCGCTGTAAATAACGCCCAATTAAACTCTTTTCCTTTTTTCTTTTTAAACAATCTAAACACCCATCCTAAAAATTTCACCTAAATCACCTCCTTAATTTTTTATACACTTTATGATTTGTTTAAATGCTTTTTGGCCAAATCCGTCACAATTCTTCCCCGCGGCGTGCGTTCAATAAAACCGATTTGCAAAAGGTACGGCTCATAGACTTCTTCAATCGTCGCCATTTCTTCGCCGGTCGCGGCGGCGATACTGTTAACGCCGACCGGTCCGCCGTTGAATTTTTCCAGCATCGCGTTGATTATTTTACGGTCAACATAATCCAAACCCAATTCATCAATTTCCAACATTTTCAAAGCCTCCAAACTGATATCGACGGTCACGCAGCCGTCCGCTTTTACTTCCGCGTAATCGCGCACGCGCTTTAACAGCCGATTAGCAACACGCGGAGTGCGGCGGGAACGGCCGGCAATATGCTCGCAGGCGCTAGAGTCAAGTTTAACGTTTAAAATATTGGCGCTGCGTTTGATTATGCTTTCAATATGTTGCGGCTGATAAAAATCCAAATGATAAGTCGCGCCAAAACGGTCACGCAACGGGCCGGACAGCAAACTGATTTTGGTGGTCGCGCCGATGATGGTAATGCGCGGCAAATCAATGCGCAGCGTGCGCGCGCTCGGGCCTTTACCGATAATAATATCCAGCGCGTAATCCTCCATCGCCGGATACAAAATTTCTTCAATCGTTTTGTTTAATCGATGAATTTCATCAATAAATAAAATATCGCCTTCGCCCATGTTTGTTAAAATCGCGGCCAAGTCACCGGATTTTTCAATCGCCGGCCCGCTCGTCACGCGGCAGTTAACACCCATTTCGTTCGCGATTACATGCGCCAGCGTGGTTTTTCCGAGTCCCGGCGCGCCATATAATAAAACATGTTCAATCGGCTCGTTCCGGCCTTTGGCCGCTTGCATAAAAATTTGCAGATTGGCTTTAATATTATCTTGCCCGATATATTCAGCCAAAGTGCGCGGCCGCAAAGTCTGGTCCAATATGCTATCGCCGTTGGTTTCAATGGGGGTTATTATTCGGTTGTCGTTTTCGTCTGTCATAATATAAAGAAAGCAAAAAAACTAGAAAACAACGTTTTTGTTTTATTGCTTTTTTGTTTTATTGTTTTCTTGCCTTAAGTGTAGCTAACTTACCTTAAAAAAGCAAAACTCCGGTTAAAAACCAGAGTTTAATTTTAATATCCAAAATTACCGCTAAATAAAACTTAACGCAATAATTCCAATAAAGACCAAACCTATCAGCCAAAACAACAATTGCCGTAATTTTTTTGACCGCTTCAGTTTAAGCTTATATTCTGCTTCCTTTCTGCGTTTTCTCTCTTCTAAAAACTTAAACCATTGTCTAGCGCCACGGACAACACTCGGATTTAGACCCATTATCATAGAACATTGACGCGTATCTCCAGTGATTTCCGTTGGTAAAAGATCTCTTTCAAAAATATTATCTTTATCATCTTTCATGACCGTTTTCCTCTCTTTCTATTTTTTCAAACTAACGATTTCTCGCCAAATTTTTTGTTCCGGCCGGCCATAGACAATGGTCTTCCGGTCGGTCAATTTCAACACTTTACTATTAAACCCCAAAAGCGGGTTTACTATTTTTAAAGAACTATTTAAAATCTTATCACTATTTAAAGATATATCAAACCCTTCCAATTTAAACACCGGCCAGATCATTATCACTCGTCCGTTCGGTTTTATCACTTTCATAAATTCCATCATCGCCTGCCGATATAAATTTTCCAATTCCGCCGCGACTTGTCGGATATTTTTTTCATTCCGCTGCATGCGCGACGGACCAAGGTACGGCTCCGTGACAATCGCATCTATTGATTCCCTTGTAATTTTTTGAGAGAGCTGTCGGGCATCGCACTGGAATAATTGATATTGAATATTAGATATTGGATATTGTTTTAATAACCAGTTAACATTTATTTTTGTATCTTTTACCGCTTTTTCACTTTGATCCGCGCCTATCAAATTAAACTTAAACTCCCTCGCCCTTTGGGAGAGGGTTGGGGTGAGGGCACCCATCAAAGCGGCTTCGGTCAAAATCGTTCCCGAACCGCAGAACGGATCTAATAAAACATCGTCAAATTCAGCACCCGACAAATTTATCATCATCTGCGCCAGTTTCGGCGGCAACATGCCGGAATAATCATCGCGCCCGGGCCGGCCGTAATCACGCGCCGATAATTCTTTAAACGGCTGAACCGCCAAAGTTTTACCGACGTAAGTTTTGGCGTCATCATTAATAATCACTATTTCCACTCCTCTGTCGCCGACCAATTTGTTTTGTTCAACCACCACCGACGACAAAGTTTTTTCCCGGCTCGTCACCCAGCGCGAGCTGACGCCTATTTCTTTCAGCGCCTTTTTCAATTCCATCGCCAACCGTTTTTCATCTTTAAATTTTCCTTTGCCGTAATAAGATATGCCAAAGTTAAATTTTCCTGTAACATTATCTGTGTTTATCAATTTGAAAATTGAATCATTAGCTATTAATTCGTAATTCTTAATTCGTAATTCGTCATTGATAATTCCTAATTTAATCGTTCCCCCCAATCTCCTGATAATCTGTTGCGCGTCTATTTCTTCTTCTAGATCCACAATTAACGTTTCGTTCGTCAATGCTAAAACCTGCTCCGGTTTTATTTTAAAAACCGCAACGATTTCCGCGAACGACAGGGTGGGATTGTTGCCTAAGATAAAGAAGTAACTCATATGACTTTAGATTATCTTAATTTTAACAGTCTTGCAATATTATTTAACCTATGTTAAAGTCAAACTACAATTAATTAA
>JBAYGB010000079.1:0-4666 GCA_041666885.1 Patescibacteria group bacterium
GCGCCGATAGGCGAAAGTATGGCGCTGTCAACCGCCGAAGCGTACTGGCTTGAGCCGTTCAGTTTTAAGCTCATACCGGTAAAACCGCCGCCGCCGTTGCTTATAACGGGTGAAGCGGTTAAAACCAAATTATTACTGCCAGCCTGATCCGGAATAATAGCCGCGCCGAGCTGTTCAAAATTATAATAAACCGTTGGCGCGGCGGCGTTGACCGCGCTTATCCCGCCGCAGACGACTATCAATACCGCAACAAAAAAACCAACGGCTAGTTTAAGCCATTGGCAAATAAAATTATGCCCGCGATGTATGTCAGCGTTCGCAAGGGCTACTCTCTCTCTCTCTCTCTCTCTCTCTCTCTCTCTCTCGGTGCTTCCTACGGACAAAAGAGTAATAATTAATTTACACTTTGAAATAAAACGCATAAATATTATATTGCTGACGCTTCCAGCTGGCCGATGCGCTGTTCGTGTTTATTAAGCATATCGCCGTGCTCTAAAAGCGTATCGTTGACGCGTACCCGGCCGCCCAAAATAGCGGCTTGTTCCTCGCGCATATCACTTACTTCTTTGGCGATATATTCGTTGCCTGACAATAGTTCAGTTCTAACGTTTTCAATTTTTTCGGTGAGTTCAGTTCTGACGGATTCAATATCAGTCTTTAACTCCGTTCTGACGGATTCAATTTTATTAGTTAATTTACTGTCTAAGGCATTAATTTCCGCGTGAACCTCGCTAAAACTCTGCTGAATAACCGAAACTAAATCAGCTATATTTTCCTTAATAGCTGTTACATCTTCTTGTACTTTGGTTAAATCTTGTTTGGTTAAGGGTTGAGTGTCCATATAAAACTGTTAATATTTATGCACAATGTTTACGGTTATAATTATAGCACAAAAAACTTAAAAATTCTATTGAAAATCCTTAATTTGTTTTTCTAATTCTTTTTTATTCTGCTCGGTGATTAAAAATATCTGACCAGTGCTTTGCTTTTGCAGATAATATTCACTATCTTTTTTACCGCCCAAAATTAAAGTTTCCTTAATCCCCTGTCCCATTAAACTTAATTGCGCTGTCGGTTTGTCTAGTTCTGTGCCGACGATGGTTTGTTCCGGCACATCACTTGCTTCCAATTTTACCACGCTGTTTAAAAACGCTTCCACTTTTTCTTTATTTAATTTCACAGTCGTTGAACTTGCGTGCCAATAAGTTTCGCCACGCTTATCCGGCTGGTTGGTGATTTCCAGTTTTCCTGCCGCGTTTTGCCATTCAATGGCGCTGATGGCGCTTGTTTCCAAATTTAAAATAGTATTATCGCGCCAACTCTCAACGTCAAACGCGCGGACATAGGTGTCGTGGGCCCGATAAGAGCGGTCGTCATCGCTGCGCCCGATGTAAGTGCTCGCGTAATCGCTCCCGATTTTACCGATGATAAAACTGCCGACTTCTTTATCGCCTTGAAATAATTTAACGCGCAAACCGTTGTTGGTTAAATCAAATTTTTCTTTATTATCTTTATTGAATGAAGCAATTTCCAATTCGTCTTTGGTTAAATTCGTCAGCTTTTCATCCAGCGAGTCGGTGATTATTTTTTCCGTCGGCCAATTATTCGGCTCGGTTTTCCATTCATTATTTATTTTGGTTAAAGTGTGGGTTTTACCGTCTTTGTCGGTTGCGGCAATTTTATCCACCAAACTCATGTTTATCGCCGCCAGCCAGTTGCGCGCGTCTGCCGTTTGTCTTTTTCCCTGCCAATTTTTATAAGGGCCGACGTAAAGATAAGCGGCTAATGCTAAAAAGGCGAGGACAATTATCAAGGTTAGATTTTTTTTATTCATAAACTGTTATGCTAATCCGCGAATAATATGCCAATCTGCTAATTGCGAATATTAAATTTCAATATTCGCGGCATTAGCAATTCGCTGATTAGCATTTATTAGCAAATTAGCATCATATTATAATTCATCCGCAAACTTGCTTTTTTTGCGCCCGAAATAACGCCATAAGCCGAAAGCTAAAACTATGCCGGTGATGCCGAAAATATTGCCGTATTTAATAGTTCTTTTTGTGCTATCGGAAATTTGTTTCAACGGCCGCTCGCTCACGGCTTTGGAGCGAATACTGATTAAATCTGAATCAAGCGACACCGCGTCCACGATATTTTGAAAAAAAGTGAGATTGTCCGGATAGCGGCGCACAAAATTGTCTTTGATGAAATTGGCGTCGCCGACAACAATTATCCGCGCGTTATCGGTTGAGCTTAAATACTGTCCCGACTCCTTGTCTTTAGGGACATATTTATCAAACGCACTGTTAAGTTTGCCGTTAATGCTAACCGCCAAATTATATGTTCCTTTGCTCGCGCCGGTCGCGCCAAAATCTCCTTGCGGGCTTAAATTAAAATTATCCTTCATTGTCCAAGCTTGATCGGTGGTTTTTGCTAAGATTTCAGTTTTGGCTTTATCGCTGACGGTAATCGGGCTGGACCAAGGGAAAACCAAACTTTGCAATTTCGCCACCGCGGCGTTCTTTTGGTCAAGACCGCTTTCGCCCACTTTTACAAAAAACGGGTATTGCGTGCTAAACGTTAAAAATCCTTGATTAAACGACGCCATGTCGCTTGAAGTATCCAACGTAAACGCCGGTTCTATTTTGACGCCATAACTTCCAAGCAATTTTTCCAATGTTCCTTCGTTTTTTACCGCCTGTAAATTGTCGTTAACGTTTGCTCCGTTGATTAAAAAAATTACGCTTTTGCCGGACATTATAAATTGGTCAATTAAATACTGCGTGCGTTCGGAAAAATTTGTTTTTGGCCCGGCGATAATCAATGTATCTATATCTTTGGAAATTTCCTCGCCTTTGGTTAAATCCGCCGTTTGCGTGGAATAAAGTTCGCCTAGTTTTTTGCCGGCAAAGCTCATTTCGCTTTCACTGCCCAGTTCCCCGTTGCCGCTCGCGAACGCGATAACCGGGAATTTTTCCGCCGTCACTTTTTTTATGGCGCCGGTTAATTGGTATTCCAAATTGCGCGTATCGTTGATAACCGGAATCGCCTGTTGTTTGTCGCCGTATGATACGACAATCGCGAGATAGCCGTTAAGCACTTGGTATTTATCATTTTCCAAAACATTGAATTGCAATTGCGGTATGCCGAGCATTTGCAGACGGCGCTGTAATTCTTCGTCGCCTTTGGGGTCAATGAATTCCACCCGCAACTTATTGCCGGCGTAACTTTGATACTCGGCCAAAGCATCCTCCACTTCTTGCTTAACGTTTAAATATTGCGTCGGCAAATTTTCCGAAAAATACGCTTTGACATTCACCACGTCTTTTAAATCTTTCGCCGTTTTTTTGGAGATACTTGATAAACTGTAAATTTTTCCCTGCGTCAAATCAAGCCGGGCGAAAATTTGATATGATAAAAAATTCAGCACCGCGATAATTCCGATGACGATCGCGACTTGCGTGCCCAGATTATATTGTTTTTTGAATTTGGTTAAAAAATCTTTCATATTAAACAGTTATTTTTGCTTTTTTTTCTGTCATTCCCGCGAAAGCGGGAATCTCTGCCTAGGCAGACAAATCTTACTATATCTTAGATTCCCGCCTTCGCGGGAATGACAAATTGTTTTAATGTTTTTATGCTTTTATCTATAAAATAAACAAACTACTCTTAGGGAATTAGGGAAATCTACTATGATTTCCCTTTATCTTTTTGCTTATTATCACTTTGGAGTAAAGTGATATTTACGCTGCCGCATTGTGGGCATCCATCTTCGTAAGATGGAAATAAAGAACCGCATGACAAGCACTTGTATGGAATGCTCACTGCTTCCGCTATAATCATATCCATTACCTCTTTAAGACTATTCATCAGATCGTCTCCTTTTAACTGTGTTTAATTCCCTAAAAATATTTTGTTAAAAAAACGATATTTCTATTGACTCTGATATATTAAATTTTATTACTCGTTACCCATTACTGGTTGCTCGTCACTATTTCCGCAGTTCAATCACTTGCTTATTTAACCATAAAAATAAAAATATAAACGAACCGTAATAAACTATGTCTTTAGTGTCAATTACGCCGCGGGCGACGTTATCAAAATGCGCGCCCAAACCTAAAAATTGAAACACCGGAGCCAAAAACTGCGGCGCGGTCATTAAAATAAATTCGTTGCCGATAAAAAAGAAAATAAAGCAGGCGGCAATCGCGGCGATGAAAGCGATGATTTGATTTTTGGTCAGCGCGGACACGAATAACCCCAAAGCCAAATAAGCGGCGCCCATTAAAATCGCGCCCAGATAACTGCCAATAATCGGCCCGAAATCAACGTTGCCCAAATAAGCAACCGTTATCGGCAAGGTAATGGTTAAAAATAAAGCGCAAGCCAAAAAAGTAAGCGCGGCGAAAAATTTCCCCAAGACCGCTTGCCAATCGGTAATCGGCAAAGTTAATAAAAATTCAATCGTGCCCGATCGTTTTTCTTCCGCCCAAACGCGCATCGTGATTGCCGGCGTTAAAAATAAAAATATCCACGGCAGCAATATAAAATAGTTGCGCATGTTCGCCTGTCCGATGACAAAAAAGGAATTGAAGAACAGCCAGTTGCCGACTATTAAAAACACCGCGATAAAAATGTAGGCGATCGGAGAATTAAAATAACC
>JBAYGB010000080.1:0-4644 GCA_041666885.1 Patescibacteria group bacterium
AAGACAATCTTTATCCGGTGCTGGATAAATATTTGCCCGCGCTTAAAGAAGGTGATGTTATTTTTATCACTTCCAAAATTGTAGCCATTCATCAAGGACGCTGTTTGGAAAAGACCGCCGTGCCGCATAAAGACGAATTGGTAAAACAAGAAGCGGATTTTTTTATTCCGCGCGCGCAAGTGCCGGGCAGATTCGCCATTTTAACGATCAAAGAACATACGCTGATTCCCGCGGCGGGGATTGATAAAAGCAACGCCAACGGTTATTATATTTTATGGCCGAAAAACGCGAGCCAAGCGGCGAAAGAAATCTGCAATTATTTAAAAAATAAAAATAAGTTGAAAAATTTGGCCGTAGTAATCACCGACAGCCATTCCATTCCGATGCGTTACGGTGTCGTCGGCATCGCGATTGGATTTTTCGGCCTGGAGCCGCTAAAAGATTGCCGCCGCACTTTGGATATTTTCGGCCGCAAATTAAGAATAACCAAAAGCAACACGGTGGACGCTTTGACGGCGACGGCCGTTATGCTGATGGGTGAGGGCGCGGAAAAAACGCCGATACTGATCGCGCGCGGCGCCGGCTTGGTACAATTTACCAGCCGCCACACTTACCAAAAATTAGTCATTCCGCCGAAAGAAGATATTTATTATCCGTTGTTGAAGGAATTTTATAAGCGAAGACGATAATAAATTTAATTATAATTGTCATTGCGAGAAGTCTGCGACGAAGCAATCCCGTGTTTTTTAATAACACAATGGGATTGCCGCGCTTCGCCACCCGGGGTGGCTCGCTCGCAATGACAGAAATTGAAAATTAATTAATTTTACGTATGCCCGAACTGCCGGAAGTGGAAACCATTCGCCGCGATTTGGAGGCGAAAATAAAAAATAAAGAAATCGTCGGCATTGCGGTAAAAAAACCGAGTGTTGTTCGCGGCGCGTACAAAAAATTAATCGCCGCGATGGATGGACAGGCGATAACCGCTATCAATCGGCGCGGAAAGTTATTAATCGCCGTTTTGCGCGATGACCGATTTTTGTTAATTCATTTAAAAATGACCGGCCAGCTTATCTATGAATACAAACAGGAGATAATAGCCGGCGGACATTCTTTTGCCAAAACAGATTTGGATTTGCCGGGCAAACATACTCACGTCATTATTTCTTTTCGCGATGGTTCGCATCTTTATTTTAACGATTTGCGCCAGTTCGGCTATATGAAAATAGTTGATAAAAAAGGTTTGGAAGAGGAACTTGCTAAATTCGGCATTGAACCGCTGACCGCCGATTTTACGCTCGCTAATTTTAAAAAAATTTTCGCGCGGCGAAAAACCAGCGTGAAAGCGCTCCTGCTTAATCAAAAATTAATCGCCGGCATCGGCAATATTTACGCGGACGAAATTTGTTTTTACGCCGGCATTCGGCCGAGCCGGACCGCGCCGACTTTGAATAACGCGGAAATAAAAAAATTGTATCAGGGCTGCAAGATTATTTTGCAAAAAGCGATTAAAGCGCGCGGCACGACTTTTAACACTTTTCGCGACGCGGACGGCAACAAGGGAGGCTTTATAAAATTTTTAAAAGTGTACGGGCGAAAAGGGGAGCGATGCAAACGCTGCCGCGCGGGCGTGATTATCAAAATAAAACAAGGCGGACGGGGAACGCATTATTGCCCTGAATGCCAGAAATAGCGTTTTAAATGTCATTCCCGCGGAGGCGGGAATCTAAAATAAAAATAAGATGAGATTCCCGCCTCCGCAGGAATGACACTTTATCAAAAAATATGCTACACACACTTATGACTTTGCCCTACGCCTACGACGCGTTGGAACCCCATATTGACGCGCGCACTATGGAAATCCATCACGCCAAACATCATCAGGCGTACGTTGATAATTTGAATAAATTAATCGCCGGCACAAAATTCGCGGATTTCACTTTGACCGAAATAATCAAACAAGCGGACGGCCCGATTTTTAATAACGCGGCGCAGGTTTTTAACCACGCTTTTTATTTTAACGGTTTGGCGCCAAACGCGGGCGGCGAGCCGACAGACAAAATCGCCGAGGCGATCAATAAAAATTTCGGTTCAGCCGCCGAATTTAAAGAAAAGTTTTCTCTAGCCGCCAAAACTTTATTCGGTTCGGGCTGGGTCTGGCTGGTTAAAAAAAACGGCGGCGGTTTGGAAATAATATCGCTCGGTAACGCGGGCAATCCGCTGCGGGACGGCGCTACGCCTTTGCTTTGTCTGGATCTTTGGGAGCACGCTTACTATTTAAAATATCAAAATCGGCGGGCGGAATATATTGAAGCCTTTGGGAATGTGATCAATTGGAAAAAAATAAATGAGATTTTAAATTTTTAATTTAAAATTTATGATGACGGATAAAAAAATACGAACGGCGCTGTTGCGGTTTCAGCGCAGTGAGATAACCGAATATTATGTTTACAGCCGTTTGAGCAGACTCGCGCACGGTAACAATCGCGCGATTATCAAAAAAATCGCCGATGAGGAAAAAGAACATTATGAGTTATTGAAAAATTATACCAAACAAGACGTCGCGCCCAGCCGCCGGCTGATGTTTAAATACGCGCTGTTATCAAAAATTTTAGGCGTTACTTTTGCCGTTAAACTGATGGAGCGGGGAGAGCGGCTGGCGCAAACCGCCTATCGCGAAACTCAAGGAGCGGTGCCGCCGCTGAGAGTATTGATGGCGGACGAACACCGGCATGAACAGGAATTGATCAAAGTCATTCGAGAAGAACGGTTGGATTATATGGGGTCGGTTGTTTTGGGTCTGAACGACGCGCTGGTGGAATTAACCGGCGCGCTCGCGGGTTTGAGTTTCGCTTTGCAGAATACAAAGTTAATCGCGCTCGCGGGACTGGTAACCGGTATCGCCGCTTCTTTTTCCATGGCGGCGTCGGAATATCTTTCTTCCAAAGCGGAGGGCGATAAAAATCCCGGCAAATCTTCCGTTTATACTTTTGTCGCTTATATTTTTACCGTCGCGTTTTTGGTTTTTCCGTTTTTAATCTTGCCGGATTACCGCTGGTCTTTGGGGTGGACGATGGCGAACGCCGTTATGGTTATCGCCACGTTTACTTATTTCAACGCCGTGACGAAAGAATTAAGTTTTAAAAAATTATTCAGCGAGATGTTTCTTATCAGCATGGGAGTGGCGGCGCTGTCGTTTGTCATCAGCGTTGTTTTAAAAAAAGCATTTGGCATAGAAACCTAATCGGACTTTAATTTTTAAATTAAATATTTTAATCAAGCCGGCGGTGAAAAACGCGTTGCCGGTTTTTTTGTTATTTTTTTGATTGACAAAATTCATTATTTTTGTTAATGTTTTTTCAAGCAAAGGAAAATATTTTTGCTCTTTAACAACTTGCCGGCGGGCGATAAACGCAGAAAGGAGACTCCCATGGATAATCATGGTACCTCCCAAACATCAGTAAAACTGGCAACCTCGGAACAACAAGCAAAGTTATATGCTATGATGATGCAACAAGCCGCGAAAGCTTTGGGTGATCAACCGCTCACATCGGAACAAATGCAAAATATTTATAATGATCCGATTTTGTTTAAAAAAGTCAAGGGCGCGGTTGAAAGCGCGGCAGCCGCTTATAGTGATCCTATAAGCGAAGCGATACGACTATGGAAATATTTTTGGCGGCAGTTTAAAATTTGCGACACCATTCCGCGGCCGAAGATAACACCGGAACAATATCAGATGGAATGCAAAAAAGCGGGTCAGCAACTTATTTTAATGTGCTGGCCGTCAAGATCGTTTAGAAGCACTTGGGAACTCATTAAAAATCAACATAAAGATCTTATTAAGGATTTTTTAGGATACGGTTTTGTTATTGATTTTGAAGAAGAAGCTGTCACCGGCGTAGAAATGAAATGGTATTTAGTTGATTTGGTGCCGCGTCGACTGTTACCAAACGAACTCGATTCATTAATAAACGGCAGTATGACGGATTTGGGTCCGCGTTTAATTTCCGTGTTTGAAGATTTTATTCTCTGGCTTTTCATGAATAAAATTAAAAAAATTGAATTTAAAAGTTCTGAATTACTTTCTAAAACTCACGCTCTATATTATAACGACAAAAAACGCATAGGAATTTTATCCACTAGCTCTGATAACACCAAATGGAGATGTGAGGATCAACCATACGCCAATATCATTGATTTATCGCAACGCAATTACATTTATGATGGCCGTTTCTGTCGGCTGATTAAGTAAATTTAACAAATGCACAACATTTATCCGGTAGCGCCTTAATAGCGTTGCCGGTTTTTCTTTTTTTAGTTAAAATGTTAAAATATTATGCTAATACTACGAATCCCGAGGCTTTTAAATTCGCGATTAGCAGATTAGCATTTATTCGTAGATTAGCATCACAATATGTTAACGCTCACCACAACAGTTGAAAAAATAAATAAAATCGGCGCGGCAACGGCAAAAAAACTGGCCAAATTGGAAATAAAAACCGTACAGGATTTATTGCAATATTACCCATTCCGCTATGAAGATTACAGCCAGACCGCCGCGCTTAAAGATTTAAAACCCGGACTTGCGGTAAACGTGCGGGGTGAAATTGATTTTATCCAAAACAAACGCAGCTTTCGGCA
>JBAYGB010000081.1:0-4627 GCA_041666885.1 Patescibacteria group bacterium
CATCTGGCCGGAGCTATCTTCGGCTTCTATTTTTTGCGCCTGATTGACAAAATCGCGCGCCGCTTCTTCCCCTCGATTAGTAGCCAGTTCTCCCGCCGCGTCGCTGTCAAAGGAAAACAAAATATTATCCGTATAGCGCTTAATTAATTTTATTTGTTCGGCGGAAAAAGCCGTGCCGGAGCTGGCGACTACATTTTTTACACCGGCTTGATGCGAAGAAATCGCGTCCATTTGCCCCTCTACTATAATCGCCGCTTCATTTTCCCGAATGAATTGTTTAGCTTTATCCAAGCCGAATAAGATTCTGCTTTTGTCATAAATCGGAGTTTGCGGTGAATTTATATATTTTCCCATTTTTTCCGCCGCCTCGCGTTCCGGACTGACACGGGCGGAAAAAGCTACCGGACTGCCGTTATAATCATTAATCGGAAACATTATTCGTCCGCGAAAACGGTCGTAATATGAATTGGCATTTTCTTTTTTCACCGTCAAACCGCTTAAAAATATCTCTTGCTCGCTATATCCTCCGGCTTTCAAAAAATTCAGAATACTATCCCATGATTCCGGACTGTAGCCGATTTGCCATTTTTCAATCATGTCGTCGCTCAAACCCCGATTTTTTAGATAGGCAAGCGCCGGTTTGGCGCTTGGGGCTTCAATTAATAATTTATGATAATATTTAACCGCTAATTCCATAATATCCAATAAACGATTGCGTTTGCTTATTTCTTGCGGGTTATGCCTTTTTAATTCAATTCCGGCTTTAGGCGCGAGTTCGCGCAAAGCTTCTATAAAGCTCAATCCCTCCATTTCCATAATAAAACTAAAGACATCGCCGCCCTTACCGCAGCCGAAGCATTTCCAAATCTGGCGTTCCGGAGATACGACAAAAGACGGCGTTTTTTCCCGATGAAACGGACAGCGCGCCTGAAAATTAACGCCGACGGCTTTAAGCTGGACATATTCGCGGATTACTTCCACTAAATCCAGCCTTGATTTTATCTCGTCTTTTTGATCCATATGTTCAAAATTCCAATACCCCTCTTTTGTTCCGATAAGCTCACATTTATACGCCAAAACATAATTCAATCTTTCATTCGCTGTCGTCCTGCTTTAACTTCAAAGAATTCGCCTGCGCTAAAATACTAGACTTAAAAGTTGAAGTTAGCGCTTGTTTTTGTCCGTATTTTTCCTGCGCCAGTTCAATTAATTTTTCTAACAAATTTTCAAATTCAACGCCGGACTTTTTCCATAGATGGTGATACAGCGTTCCCGGTAAAGTGTTTATTTCATTGGCGTACATTTTGTCCGCTTGCTTATTATATAAAAAATCCACGCGCGCGGTGCCGGAGCAGCCGAACAATTTAAAAATGCGCGCGGCTAATTCCTGCGTGGAACGAGTCGTTCCTTCGTCAAGCCGCGCCGGAATAACCAATTTATCTTTCGCGTTGCCTAATTGCGCGCCGCCCTCGTCCAAATATTTATCTTCGTAAGAAAATAAATCGTCCCCGAATAAAGATTCCTGCAGAACCGACTCTTGCGGTTTGTCATTTCCCAGTACCGCGCAAGTCACGTCCATTAAATTTTCCACCCCTTCTTCCACTAAAATTTTATTGTCGTAATGCAAAGCGACTTCAACCGCCTGCTCCAGCTCCCGTTCATTTTTAACTTTGGCAATACCGATAGACGACCCTAACCGCGCCGGTTTTACAAACAGCGGATATTTTAATTCCGTGATTTTTTTTATCACCGCTTCTTTGTTATGCGTAAAATCAAAGGCGCTGAAAGAAGTAAATTTAGCGGTTAAAATATGATGCGCTAAATATAATTCTTTGGTTAAAACCTTATCCATCGCGATAGCGGACGAGGCCGTATCGCAGCCAATATACGGCAAATTGCATAATTCAAACAGCCCCTGCATTGTCCCATCCTCGCCGTTTTGGCCATGAAACGCCGGAAACGCCAAGTTAATTTCAACTTCTCGGCCAAATAATCCTTTTTGCTTAAAAACCATTTTGCCGATTGATTTTTCCAAATCCAAATAGTACGGCTTTAACTTAGCTAAATCGCCGCCATCTTTAAAAAATGACAATTTACCCAATTCTTCCCCCAAAAACCAACGGCCGGTTTTATCCAAATAAACCGGCGTCGCGTCGTAATTTAATTTCTTCAAACCCGAAATGATGAATTCACCGGTAATGATGGACACATCATGCTCGGGGCTGCGAGAGCCAAAAAATACGCCGATAGTCATAAAATTAATTTTCAATTTTTAATTTATAATTTCTAAACAATTTTCAATGTCTTAATTTTTAATATTTGAAACATTAAAACATTTGGTCATTGTTTGGAAATTGAAAATTGAAAATTGAAAATTTTAAAGGTAATTATCCGGCCAGTCGTTTTGAAAAAGTATTACATCTCTCTTTTTAGTAATATCTTTTATTCCGGCATGCGCGGAAGCGGCGCTGTCAAACCAAATAATATTTTTTTTATTAAAACCATTCTCCAATAATCCTTGCTCAATATATGGCGTTGCGCTGTTCTTAATTAAAATTACTAAATCCGCAGCTTCACTTAATTGTTTACCAATGTTAAAATGTATTTCCTCATTCTTATAGCCTGTTTCCACTAAACCGGGCGTAACATAAATTTTACGTTTATCCTCAAAATTGGCCAGCGTTTTAATTGCTTCTTTTACTCCGTCTGAATTGCCGTTATAGCTGTCGTCAATCACTAAAACGCCGTTCTTGCCTTTTATTAATTGCAAACGATGTTCAACCGGTTTTAGGCGGGAAATCCCCTGTTTTATTTGTTCGTCGGTTAAACCCAATTCCCGCGCGATTATTATGCCGGCAATGATGTCGCCAAAAATATATTCGCCTAAAAACGGAGTTTTAATATTGCCGATTCCGCCTAACGAGTTCAAAATATCCGCCGATTGCCCGTTTCCTTCCGGCAAAAATTGCTGATTAAGTATTTTATATTCGCATCTGCCATTATTTTCCGCGCTGTAAAAAAATATTTCTTCACCCGCGGTAGTCCCGCTTTGCGGGACGAAGGCGGGGCAGCCTCCGATTTGTTGCTTATAATTTTCAGTTACCAGCTTGTCGTCCGCGTTTAAAATAATTTTTGCGTTTTCTTTCGCGTATTTTACAACTTCAAACTTTGCGGAAATTGTATTTTCAATACTGCCAAACCTTTCTAAATGGCTTTCATTAATGCCGGTTAAAATCGCGATATCCGGTTTTGTAATTTCGCATAATTTTTTAATGTCGCCTTGCTGGTACGCGCCCATCTCCGCTATTAAAATTTCAGTCTTATCATTTAACTTATCCAAAATCAATTGTGAAATTCCCAGAGGCGTATTTTTATTTTCCTCCGTTTTCAATACTTTATATTTCGGCGCTAAAATCTCGGCAACTGCCTCTTTCATTGTGGTTTTTCCGTAGCTGCCGGTAATGCCGATAATAATTAAATTCTGATGTTTCGCGATTTTATTTTTTGCCGCTTTAATTATTTTCTGTTTTAAAATATAATCCAGCGGGCTGATAATTATGACGCTAATAATCGCCAACGCGCCGAAAATCATTGCCAGGATATATGAATTTATCAAGGCGTCAATTATGGTGATTAAAATTGAACCGGTCGCTTGATATATCCCCTGCCCCAAAACCGCTAAAATCAATAAAGCGATAATAGCCGTTAAAAATGCTATCGCTTTTAATTTAGCCGTCCAAACTAATTCCTGCCTCATTTGTTTGGTAGTAAAACCGCTTTTTAAAAAAATACTCCAAAAACGCCGCAGATTATAGTTTTCCAGTTGCAGCAGATAAAGCTGATACTCTATTATTTTATGAGGCAATAAATTCATATCTTCTTATTGTCATTTCGACGAATCCCGACCGCAGTCGGGGGAGGAGAAATCTATAATACATACATTAATGCACTGAAATAACTATAATAGATTTCTCGCCTACGGCTCGAAATGACAAAAAATTATTCTAAAATTACTCTAAAAATTTTTGTAAATTATTTATAAATTCGTCTTCTTTATCCAGAAAAGAAAAATGCCCCGCGCCCTCAAAAATAATCAATTTCGCGTTAGGAATTTCCCGCTCCATAACGCGGGCGTGTTCAATCGGCGTGTCTTTATCATTTTCGCCCCAAACTAGCAAAACAGGGACTTTGATTTTCGGCAACAAAACAGTTAAATCTTCAGCGACAATATTAACGAAAGTTTTTTGCAATTGCGGGGTCGCCAAATAATCCTCCGCGCCCATGGCTTGATAGATTTTTACGCGCGTACTTTTTAAAAATGATAATTTAAAAATCGGCTTTAATATTTTGGCGATTATTTTTTTAATGTTTATTTTTGAATTTTTTCTGATGCCGGCGCTGTCAACCAGCGCTAATTTTTTAAGATACTTCGGATTATCGGCGGCTATTTTAATGCCGATACTGCCGCCGAAAGAATGGCCGATTATTATTATATTTTCCAAATTATTTTTTTTAATAAAACTCTCAACCGTATCGGCATAATCCTTGAGATAAAAATTATTTTTAGGCGTGTCGGATTGTCCGAACCCGGGGAAATCCAGCGCGTAGATATTATACTTATCCGGTA
>JBAYGB010000082.1:0-4557 GCA_041666885.1 Patescibacteria group bacterium
AATGCCGACCCGGTGCAAAAAATTTCCATAATCTCGCGCGGCATGGCCGGCGGCTATACGCTGAAAGTGCCGCTGGAAGACAAACACATGCATTCCCGCCAGGAATTTTTGGAAGAGCTCTCGGTACTTTTGGGCGGTTATATCGCGGAACAGGAAATATTCGGCGATATCACTACCGGCGCGACGAGCGATTTGCGCACCGCCACTCATTTGGCGCGGCGAATGATTACCGATTACGGCATGAGCCGCGAGCTTGGGCCGCGCACTTTCGGCAACCGCGAAGAATTGATATTTTTAGGCCGGGAACTGCATGAACAACGCGACTATTCGGAAAAAATCGCCGAACGAATTGACGACGAAATAATGTATTATTTAAACGAAGCGGCCGAACGGGCGCGCCAAATCATCCGCGAACAGCAGCCGAAACTGGAAAAAATCGTAGCGGTGCTGTTAAAACAGGAAACGCTGGAGAAAGAAGAGTTTGACGAATTGATGAAAGATTAAAATCATTAAAACACTAGAACATTAAAACACAGGAACCTAAAAGCGCTAGAGCATTTTGTATATTGTTTTTATGCTTTAATGTTTTTATGTTCTTGTGTTTTTTTGTTTTTTAAGCTTACTTGTTGTATAATAATTAACAGAAATCTTAAATCTTAAATCATAAATTAACAGGGGAGGCAATTATGAAATATTTAGAGTTGCTGAAATCCGCCGCTAAAACTACCTGGCACCATAAGTACCTTTGGTTTTTCGGCGTCTTCGCCGCGGTGTTATCCAACGGCGAAATTTATAAAATTTCCACCGGCGAAACGAGCGACTTTTTTGCCGGCTGGGACAAAATGCAAGCGACGGGAATTTTTGATTCCGCTGTTTTTTCAAAAATTGTTGAGTTTGCCCAATACGATCCGCTGGGTTTGCTTTGGCGGCTGTTGGTTTTATTGCTGGTTTTGGTTTTAGCTATTTTTATTATCTGGCTCGCGGTAGTTTCGCAAGGAGCGTTGATTAATAATATCGCCAAAATTAATTTAAATAAAAAAACTGATTTCGCCGATGGGCTTACTTGCGGCCGCGCCAACCTGTGGCCGGTGTTTTTCTTTAAACTGCTGGAAAAAGTAGCCGTCTTAACCTTGATTCTATTAACGCTGTTGCCAATTTTGATCGTTTTTAGTTACAGCGGCAATATGTGGTTGCGTTCGCTGTACACGCTTTTGTCTTTTTTAATGATAATTTTAGCCGCCGCTTTCGCGCTGGGCATCAGATACGGCGTCGCTTATGCTATTATCAAAAATTTGCGATTTATTGAAGCGTTGCGCGCCGGCTTCCGCTTGCTTTATAAAAATTGGCTGATTTCTTTGGAAGCGGGCGTGGTTATTTTTATCGTTAATTTTTTGGCCGGAGCGGTAATCGTAACTTTAATTTCAGCGGCCGTCATTCCGTTTGTATTTTTAATGTTTGTGTTTTATAAGGTAGCTTGGGCGTGGGCTGTCACCGTTACTTTATTCATCGGAGCATTCATACTATTCGTTTTAATCGCCGCGGCCGGCGGGGCGCTTTGGGTTTTTAACGAATCTTTTTGGACAATCGCCTTTTTACAGTTTTTGCGGGGAAATACGAATAGTTGGATTAAAAATTTGTTTATCAGAAAAAAAAATAGCCCGGCAAAACAATAAATTTACGTCATTGCGAGGAGGAGCCTGCCTGCCGGTAGGCAGGTCTTTGACGACGAAGCAATCCCGTGGCTTTAATAAAAAACAACGGGATTGCCACGCTTCGCCACCAAAGGCGGCTCGCTCGCAATGACAAATTACAACCATGTCAAAAAACTTTCAATCAATTGAAGAATTATTGGATGAAGACGGAAACGAAGCGACGGAAGATGAAGCGACAGCGAAACAAAAATTCGCCGGTAAGTCCAAAGAAATAAAGGAAAAGGAAATGGAAAAAATCGTGTCGGAGCGGGCGAACAGCGCCGGTTTGCCCTATATCAATTTGGTCGGTTTTCCCGTCAGCCCCGAGGCGTTGTCCAAACTGCCGGAAACGGAAAGCAAACGACTGCAAGCCGTCTGTTTTTTTTATGACGGCGAACAATTGCGTTTAGGCGCGACAGAAGCGACCGCAGAAGTAAACGAAGCGTTGGATAATTTAAGTAAAGAATTGCATTGCGCGGGAAAAATTTATTTAATTTCGGAAACGAGTTTAATCGCGGCGCAAAAATTGTATGTTACTTTGCCCAAAGTCCGCGAAGCCGTGCGGGGCGTAAAAATAACCGAAGAAGAATTAAATAAATATGGCGAAAATTTTTCCAGTTTTAAAGATTTGCAAGCGGAAATCGCGCGGGTTGACGTGACGCAAATAATTTCCTTGATGCTCGCGGCGGCGGTAAAATCCCGCTCGTCCGATATTCACGTTGAAGGCGAGGAAAAGGAAATCAAAGTGCGGTTCCGCGTGGACGGCGTGTTGCATGACGTGGCGGTGTTGGACAGAAAAATTTGGCCCAAAGTAATTTCACGCTTGAAACTGCTCGCCAAAGTGAAAATCAACGTGGAAGACCGGCCGCAAGACGGCAGATTTTCAATTTTTATGCAGGCGAGACAAATTGATATCCGCGTTTCATTTTTGCCGACGTCTTTTGGCGAAAGTATTGTCATGCGTCTGTTGGACTCCAATCAAGAGGACATCTCGTTTGAAAAATTGGGTTTGATCGGCAAACCGTTTGAAGAGTTAAAACGCCAAATTGAACGTCCGAACGGCATGGTGATTACCACCGGCCCGACCGGTTCCGGCAAGACTACGACTTTGTACGCCATTTTAAAAAAATTAAACGACAAGGAAACAAAAATCATTACGATTGAAGACCCGATTGAATATCAATTGACGGGCGTTAATCAAAGCCAAGTGAGCGAACTTTATACTTTTGCCAAAGGCTTGCGCTCCATCGTGCGCCAGGACCCGGATATTATCATGGTCGGCGAAATCCGCGATTTGGATACGGCGGAAATCGCGGTGCAGGCGGCTTTGACCGGACACTTGGTATTATCAACCATTCATACCAACGACGCCTCCGGCACGATTCCGCGTTTTTTATCAATGGGCGTCAAACCGTATTTGCTCGCGCCGGCATTAAACGCGATGATCGGCCAGCGTTTGGTGCGTAAAATCTGTGAGAGTTGCAAAACGGAAACGGTAATTTCCGACGAACAAAAAAAACGAGTGGAAGATATAATTAGTAAAATGAACGATGAGACTAAAAAAGAAATATCCGCCCAAGGCGGACTGGCTAGCGCCAAATTTTATAAAGGCGCCGGTTGCAGCGCTTGCCAGGGCTTGGGTTATAAAGGCCGGGTCGGTATTTATGAAATTATGGTGATGAACGCGGAAATTGAAAAACTGATTCAGGAGGGAAAAATGAGCGAATTTGACATCCAGGCGGTCGCGGTGCAGAATGGGATGATTACGATGGCGCAAGACGGAATTTTAAAAGCGATGCAAGGGATAACGAGTGTGGATGAGGTATTAAGAGTGGCGGAATAGGAAAGTAAGAAGTAAGAAGTAAGAAGAACTTTCCCTGTCTGTCATTCCCGCGAAAGCGGGAATCTCATTATTAAATTTTTATTAAATTTTAGATTCCCGCTTTCGCGGGAATGACAATAAAATATGCTTAACCAAAAGTTTTTCCAAAAATTAAAAGACGATTACGACGCCCACGAACGGGAGCGCCGGCAAATTATCAGTTTGTCCAACGTCGTCTTGCACGATTCCAAACGCGTGATTTTTTCTCTGCATCGCGGCGATAATAAAAAGGCGGGCGAATCGTTATCAGAAATAGAGAAAATTTTAATCAAATTGGAAGAGCAATTTTCGTATAATCGCCTGACGCATGAAGGCGCGTATGGCGCGGCGGTGGAGGAATACGTGGAAGCGAAAATGCTGTATAAAGTTTTACAAAAAGAAAAAGTTGACGCGATTGCGGGAATTACTTTAAGCGTGGACGCGTATCTTGGCGGCATCTGCGATTTGGCCGGGGAATTGGTGCGCCTCGCGACTAACAAAGCGGCGGCAGGCAAATTTAAAGAAGTGGAAAAAATTAAAGAAGCGGTGAATGATATTATGGCGGAATTGGTGGAGTTTGATATGACGGGATACCTGCGCACGAAATATGATCAGGCCAAAGGACATTTGAGAAAGATTGAGCAAGTAGCTTATGAAGTAAAACTAAGAAGCAGAAAATAGGAATTACGAATTAAAAATTATGAATTACGAAATATGAAAAAATTTTGTTTCTTGTTATGTAGTGCATTACTTGTAATCATTTTAATACCAACGGAGCAAGTTAAAGCATCTGGTACTTTTCAGTTGCTTAATTTTAACACTACCACAAACGCCATGGAAGATTTTCCATTTTCAAAAACTATAAATTTTTTGTATAGTGGAAATTCAACCCCTAAAGTACAGTTAGTCAGTAATAATTTACCTAGCGGTATAAGTATTAGTGAGGTAGAAAAAGAGGGAGAAGCATTATATTCATTTGTTTTTAAGGGGACAGTTGAAATTCCA
>JBAYGB010000083.1:0-4478 GCA_041666885.1 Patescibacteria group bacterium
CAAATGTTCCAAGGTTTTTGGCCCGGCCAGCAAGCCGTCTTTCGTAATATGGCCGGTGATAAAAATAGCAGCATTTTTTTCCTTGGCAACCTGTAAAAGTTTCGCGGCGCAGGCGCGGATTTGGTTGACACTGCCGGTTTCCGCCGGCACGTCGGATGAATAAACGGTTTGGATGGAATCAATAACGATCAGGGGCGGCTTGGTTGCAATAATGGCGCTGATTATTTTTTCCACATTGGTTTCGGAAGAAAACTGAACATCGCCTTGAATTTGCAAACGAATTAGCCGCGATTTTATTTGCGCCGCCGATTCTTCACCGCTGACATACAGCGAAGCGCCAACTTGCGCGGCGATTTGCAGCATTAAGGTTGATTTCCCGATACCCGGTTCGCCGCCGATTAAGACCAAACTGCCGGGAACGATGCCGCCGCCCAAAACGCGGTCAAACTCGGAAATGCCGGCCGGCAATCGCTGTAATGTTTCCAAAGCGATTGAATTTAGATCAGTGATTTTTGCGGGTGAAATTTGCAGCGCAGTTTTTGAGTTGCTCTTGCCGGAATCAACCACTTCCTCTTGCAACGTTCCCCAGGCGCCGCAGCTTAAACAGCGCCCTGACCATTTCGGACTTTGGGCGCCGCATTTAATACAGGCGTAAATTGAAGTCAGTTTTGACATATTTTTTAGGGTTGTTTTATTATCGCGGCATTATTTTGGGCGCGCGCGCCGACTTGGCTCGCGTATTGGCTGTTTAAAATTTCATAACCGGCCGTATTCCATTGGCCGTTTTGAATCGCAGTCAGCGTATTTTTAAATCCGGCCAATCCCGTGCCTTGCGAACTGTTTCCTTTACCTAAATTATAAGCCATATCGATTAACACGTTTTGTTTTGGTCCGGATAGGGAACTGAAATCAATATTATATTCCTGCGCGACACTTTGCGCGTCCGCGATTGCTTGATTGTAATCTTGAGCAAAAATACTTTCCGCTTGTGCTTTGGTAATACTGCCGCCGTTCGTTATAATTTGGTCGTATTCCGTTTGGCTTAAAAAATGCCCGTAGCCGATTGAATAAAAACCGGCGTCCGCGTAAGGAGTTAATTTTAGACCCTCATTATTTTGCGTGTATAATTGCCCGTCATTTTCATTTTTTAAATTATCGGCGGTTGAAGTATTGGAACCGGCGTATTTTAAACCGCGGCCGGCCGAGGCTTTCAGCGAACTGGTTTCTTCGGGATTAATTTTTTTAATAGTCGTCACGTCTAGCGATGAAAATTTTAGCAGATCCGGATTAACGGTATATAAAATCAGATACGACGATAAAGCGATTAGCAGTCCGGTTAAAGATGCTTTAATCCATTCTTTCGCCTCGCTCACTTGCCCGGTATTGCCGCCGGCCGTCAGCCACATCAAACCGCCCCACATTAAAACAATCGCCGCGAGTATGCCGACAATGCCGATAGCATATTTATAAATCCCGCTGATATATTCGCCGATCCATAAACCTTTTTCAGAACCAAAACTAACAGTCGGAATATTAACTTGCAAAGTCGGTTTGGTTAAGCCGGTTTCTTGCGCCAAAGCAAAGTTGGCCGCAGAAAAAAAGAGAGCGAAGGCAAATATTAAGGTTAAAGTAGTTTTATATAAATTAGACATAAGAAATTCAAATTATTTCAAACTATTTCAAATTATTCCAAATTATTCCAAACCAAATCTAAAATCTAAACTTTTAATTTAGACATTTGAGCTTTGAATTTGTTTTGGAACAATTTGGAATAATTTAGATTTTGAAATTATTTTTTTAGCTCTTCCGCCGTTGCTTTTTCCAATTCTTCATAACTTATCTCTCCCATCATTTCCTGTCCATTAACATAAACCGTCGGCACGCCGGAAATACGCAAGGCGTTCGCTTCTTCAATATTGTCGTCAATTAAACTGGCGGTCGCTTTATCCGCCAAACATTGCTTGAATTGCGTTGAGTTCAGTTTTAACTCTTTTGCCAGGGAATTGAATAAAACGTGGCTTAAATTATTGTAGTTTTGATAAAGCAAATCGCTCATTTCCCAAAATTTTCCCTGCGCTTGCGCGCACCGTCCGGCGAGCGCCGCCTGGTATGATTTAAAAGTTTTGTCGGCGCTGGGAAAATCTTTATGAATCACTTGTATTTTATCCGAAAATTTGGTTTGCAGTTTAATTGCATTGGCGATGGTTTCACCGCAATAGCGGCAGGTAAAATCGGTATAAATGGTAATATTTACTTTGGCGTTTTTAGAACCAAAACTTGGATCAAGCTCGGTGATAATCGGGCCGGTAATCATTTTATCTAAATTGGGCACGGTCGTTAACAGGGGATCATTTTCCTGATAATTTTGATTAAGATAAAAAGTATCGTTCGCCGCCGAACCGGCAGTCTGATTTTTATTGCCAAATACCAACGGACAGATGATAAAAAATAAAACGACGAAAAGCAAAAGTGAGGCGAGAGAAAAAAGAATGAATTTTAATTGGAAATTATTTTTTATTTTGGACATAAATATTAAAAATATCAAAATCTAAATTATTCCAAATTGCTCCAAACTGTTCCAAAACAAACCCAAAGTTCAAATGTCTAAATTAAAAATTTAGATTTTAGAGTTGGTTTGGAATAATTTAAGATAATTTGAAATAGTTTGGGTTTCTATTTTAACCTGATATTATAAATTTTTCCGCTCGCGCTGTCGGTAAAATAAAGTTTGGTTTCATCGGCGGAAACGCTGATATTTTTCATATTGTACGCTCCGTCGGGAACGGCGATTAAAGAATGCGCGCCGGTAGTTAAATTAACCTGATAAATATTATCAGCGCTAGCGGCGGCGAGTTCCGGAAAAAGTCCGGCGCCTTCCGGCAAGTTGGTCGGTACGGCGCAATAGGCCGTTTGTTCGCTTGCAACCGTACATTTGTCCGCCCAAGTTTGTAAATTTAATTGTTTTCGATTGACACCGATATTATCGCCTTTGGCATCCACGATCCATAAATTGGGATTGAGGTTGGTATCGTCGCTATAAACGCTATAAATCAATTTGTCTCCAGATGGCGTCCAAGCAAATTCCGGGCCGCGGCCTTCGATTACCATTGATTTAAAATTTTCTTTGTTTTGACCGACAAAATAGACAGTCTGGCGGTTAAAGTCCAAACTTTCCGCGTATAGCGCGACCGATAAATTATTCGGCGACCAGGAAGGATAAACCGCCGCGGCATTGGCGCCGATTTCTTCAATCGCTTGCGCCTGCGAACCATCGTCGTTCGCGATTATAAGCCAGCTGTTCTCCGGATCAAGTCCGATGCTTTTGGCGATGATTTTATCGGATTGCGGCGAGAAGTCAAAATCCTGCCAGTGTTTAGGCAGAGTATATTGTTTTTTGGTTTGAAAATTATAAACTATTTTAGCGCCGTCGGGATATTCAATAATTGCTTTGGTTTTGTCCGGCGCCCAGGTAACCGCTTGCGCATCAAAAAAATTTTTGTCGCTTAAAGCGATTTTTTGGCCGTTTCTGTCCAGCCGATAAAATTTATTATCGGTTTGATCGTAAAAATACAAACTGGCGCCATCGCCGGAGATAGTTGACGCCAAACTTTTTGTGTCCGACAAGGGAAGAGTTGCGGTCAGTCCGCCTTTAGCGATTTTGTCGGGTATAGCTTCGGCCGGCAGGTTTTCGCCGCTAGTTTTGATTGTACCTTCGCCGGCAGGCAGTTGTCCTTTAGTCCAGGTTGCTTGGCTTCCGCCTTGGCCGGTTTGCGCGCTGGGCAATTGTCCCGCGTTTTGGACGGCGTTATTTATAACCGGTACGGAAACGGTTGTTTTAAAAAATAAATAATAGATAGCGTAGCCGATTAAAACGGACAAAAGCAAAAAACCGGCCAAAAGCGATATTTTTTTATAATTTATTTCCATAAGAGATTATTAAAATATAAAAACATTAAAGCATTAAAACAAAAAATAGCTGTCATTCCCGCGAAATATTTTTTTACTGTCATCCCCGCGGAGGCGGGGATCTAAGATACGATAAAACAATGTTAAGATAAATTAGACCTATCTGCCGACAGGCAGCAGGAAGGAAATATGAATTTACAGATAGTATTAGATTCCCGCTTTCGCGGGAATGACAAAATAAAAGTGCTTTAATGTTCTGGCGGTCTCGTGTTTTAATGTTTCTGTTGCATCAAAGTGGTAATTTATGTTAAAATAAAATAGTAAGTTGTGTTGATAACTTAAAAAGTACAAGCTAACACAATTATATAACAGATAGCGCCGATTAGCAAAATTTAATTTAAAAATTTAGGAAATTATGTTTCAAATATTTAAAAAATCGCCGAGTTATTTAGGAGTGGATGTCGGTAAAACCAGCGTTAAAATAGTGGAGATTAAAAGGATAAAAGGCCAGCCGACTTTGGTTAACTACGGCTATAGCGAGGAAGCGGTTGATTTTTCCAATAAAAATTACA
>JBAYGB010000084.1:0-4348 GCA_041666885.1 Patescibacteria group bacterium
CGAATACTCCGCAGCCATCATCAACGCCCATGCCGGTAAGTACTCCCACGCGGATGCCGGAAGTAGTGCCGCCTGATACGCCAATGCCTCAAGCAACACTAACGAATACTCCGACAGCGGTTATTTTTTTTGCGCCAACGAGTACTCCGCAGCCGACAAACACATGGACACTAACGCCGGTTCCCAACAGTCCAACGCCGATAATGATATTGCCGACGGTTGTATCTTTTATGCCGCAGCTATTGCCAGATGAAGTGTTCAAACTCACTCGGTTGATCTTATGCAAAGATTTAATATGGGAACATCTGTCGAAAAATGAAAGAGAAATGCATTTTGGTAAATGTAAACCGGACAATCCTTTTTATAGATATCAAAAAGTAACAGAGTCCCTATATTTATTTGCAGAGTTTTCGTTCGTTCATCCGCAGGCGAAGTTCTTAATTTTGGATTATGCCTATGATCAAGTAGTGTGGGCGTGGACTGACGATAAATCAAATACCAACGATTTATATTACAGTGATAATTTGGTGCAATTAAGGCCATATTATATTGGGTTGGTTGATAAAAACTTTACGAATTTGGGCATGGTTGAAGGCACTCATACAATTCAACTGTATATCTTTGTTAGTGAGCAGAAGTTTTTAGTTGGTCAGTTGCAATTTTATGTTTTTTAAAATCAATAATAAATAATGTAAAAAGTAAAGCGAAGTTTTTTTAAGCTTCGCTGTTTTTTTGACTTTTTTTTGCCTTTTTTGTACTATATTAGTATGTCTGATACCGCAAAAACAACTTTAATCATTGAAGACGACAAAACCCTCTTGGGCATGTACCGGCTTAAATTTGAAGCGGCCGGCATGGCTTTTTTGGGCGCGTCTACCGGCGAGGAGGGAATTAAACTGGCCGAAAGTAAACAGCCGGATTTGATTTTGGTTGATTTGTTATTGGAAAATAAAGTCGCCGGCGGAAAAATTGACGGCTTTGCCGTGCTTGCGGAATTAAAAGCCAATCCCAAAACCAAAAATATTCCTATGTACGCCTTGACCAATTTAAACCAAGAGTCGGATATTAAGGAGGCGTTTAAACTGGGCGCGGACGGATATTTGGTAAAATCCGATCTGACGCCGAAGGAACTGGTGGAGAATGCGCGGAAAATATTTAACGGGGAAAAGGTCGGCGTTAAACAGGTTAGTTAGTCCGTAAAATTTGTAAAGTTAAAAATTCATAAAATAATCTGTCATTCCCGCGAAAGCGGGAATCTAATATTAGTTTGAGATTCCCGCTTTCGCGGGAATGACAAAAAAATATGATCACAATTGACCAAGAAAAATGCATTGGCTGCGGCACTTGCGCGTCCATTTGCCCGGCGGTTTTTAAATTAAACGAAGAAATTTTTAAAGCCGAGGCGATTAATCCGGAAGCAAACGACAGTTGCGTTCAGGAGGCGATAAATATGTGTCCGGTGCAGGCCATCAGTATCAATTAGTTTTTATTTATCTTCGAGCTGGGGGAAGTATTTGAAGTTTTATCGTATTTAATTTAAACTCCCACCCCCTCCAAACCTCCCCCTCCGGCAGGGGGAGGCGTATTATTTAGCGGTATGTTTAAGGTCTTAAAGCAATCAAAAATTTCCCAAGCGAGATTGGGAAAAATAACTACGGCGCACGGCGAAATTGAAACGCCGTTTTTTATGCCGGACGCGACGCGGGGTGTGGTAAAAAGTTTGGGAAACGAGGATTTAAAAAATTTGGGATTGGAGGCGGCGGTTATCAATACTTATCATTTATATTTACAGCCGGGAATGGAATTAATCAGTAAAGCCCGCGGCGCGCACAATTTTATGAATTGGGATAAACCACTATTATCCGATAGCGGCGGGTATCAGGTTTACTCGCTTTTGCATAAAAACAAAAACATGGGCAAGATTTTGGACGATAAGGCAATATTCAAATCTCCGCTTGACGGTTCACAGCATGAGTTAACGCCTGAGCGTTCCATTCAAATTCAATTTATTTTGGGCGCGGACATGATTGTTTGTTTGGATGATTGTCCGCCGCATGACGCGGCCGGCGCGGAAATGAAAAAGTCGGTGGAACGCACAATCGCTTGGGCGAAAAGATGCAAAATAGAATATGACAGACTTGTAAGAACGCGCCGCGGCGCGTTCCCGCAAAAAAAGCCGTTGCTATTCGCCGTCATTCAAGGCGGAACTGATTTGGCCATGCGGCAAAAATGCGCGGACGCTTTGGTAGCTTTGGGATTTAATGGCTACGGTTTCGGCGCGCGGCCGGTTGATACGGACGGAAAATTTTTGGGAAAGGTATTGCAGGAAACAGCCGATATGATTCCGGAAAGTTCATTGCGTTTTGGCCTCGGCATCGGGTTGCCGGAAGATATTGTCCGCTGCGTAAAAATGGGCTGGGATATGTTTGACTGCGTTATCCCTACTCGCGAGGGCCGTCACGGAAGAATTTTTACCTCACCCTCCAACCCCCTCTCCTTAGTAAGGAGAGGGGGAGGAGCGAAGCGACGAGGGAGAGGTGTTTTAAACATAAACAACGCGAAGTTTGCCAAAGATTTTAAGCCAATCAATGAAAAAAGTAAGCTGCCGGAACTGCGGGAATATTCGCGCGCTTATTTGCATCATTTGTTTAAAATCAACGAACCGCTCGGACAGCGGCTGGCGAGTTTGAATAACTTGGAATTTTATTTGGAACTGATGGAAAAAATCAGAATAAGTATAAAGAAAAGTGAACTGTAAATTATCATCCGTGACAATCAGTTTAATCTGTTAAATCCGTGTTCCAAATTGCACATGGGGTATGTCCTTACGTAATCATTGACAAAATTTAATAGAAATGATATTATTGCAAGTTAAAATTTGTTCTGTAAAAAAATAGTAAAAAAATAAAGGAGAAGTACGATGAAAAAGTTTTTCTCGTTGTTCTTGGTAATATCGTTTATTGGATTGTCATCTGTTTTTGCAGATGACAATTGGATTCCGACCGGGTCTTTTTCAGTGACTTGGCAAGAGAAATATTTAGGGGCGGGAATTCCTGAAAATTTTCACGACGACCCGATGATTTGGGATTATCTGCATATTAACCTGCCTAAAGATTTTTTCTTTGAAAGCTGGCATTCTTACGGGTTAGATGATAATGATTTTTCATCTAACTACGGGGATGAAGTTGATCTTACGGTCGGCTGGAACAGAACGGTTGGAGATTACACATTTCTCTTTTCCGTCGGATATTGGAATTTACATCCGTTGGAAAACTGGAATGGCGAGGACGTATTAGTACCAATTTTGGCTGTCTCTAGAAATTTCGCCATAGCGGAAAACCATTCGCTCGCGGCGGGAGTTCAATTTGATTTCATCGGCGCCATAAATGATTTTGATAATGGCGCAATGGCAATTTTGCCATCAGTAACCCACCGGTGGGAAAAAGTTTTTCAAAGCGATTTGATTAGTTTTTCCCATACATTAGGATTAATGTGGATGACGGGAGGCAAAAAATTAGCTATCACGGAAGCACACGACCTGACAGTTAAATATTCCGCCGGAGCTGATTGGAATATCAGTAAAAATTTTTTTATTACTGCGCCGGGTATTATCCTTATGGTTCCGCTGACAAATGACAGCGGAACGAGGAGTTTTGCGACCTCGCTTAATTTTTCTATAAATTTTAAATTTTAGTTTTTTTAGTAAAAAACATAGGAAGCCCTTAAAGCTTCCTTTTTATTTTTTAGCTTAGTTTTTTTGACAAAAGAGTTTAATTTGGATAAAGTTAAGGATATGCAACAAAAACAAGTTAAAAAAATAGAACAAACAAAATCGCCTTTTCCGGCAATGGAAGAGGAGGTTTTTGATTTTTGGAACAGGTCGGATATTTTTAAAAAAAGTGTCGCTCATCCGGCATCGTTGAATGTTGAAAGTCAAAATAATTTAAATACTAACACCCCACCACCCCTAACCCCTCCTCGCAAGGAGGGGAAACGCGACGATGATCATAAGGTGAAAGAGTATGTCTTTTACGACGGCCCGCCGTTTGCTACCGGCACGCCGCATTACGGGCATATTGTCGCAAGCATTATGAAAGATGTCGTTCCGCGTTATTGGACGATGAAAGGTTTTCGCGTGGAAAGAAAATGGGGCTGGGATTGCCACGGACTTCCGATTGAAAATATCGTGGAAAAAGAGCTTGGCTTTAAATCTAAAAAAGACATTGAAAAAATGGGCGTGGCTGAATTTAATGAAAAATGCCGCTCTAAAGTTTTAGGCTATGTGAACGAATGGGAGAAAGTTATCAGGCGCTTAGGCCGCTGGGCGGACATGAAAAACGCCTATAAA
>JBAYGB010000085.1:0-4299 GCA_041666885.1 Patescibacteria group bacterium
AGAATGGTTTGACACGCTCGGAAATTTACTCGCTATTATTACCGGTCTCGCCACGCCCGCAATCGCTAAGAGCATTTTGCGTTTTATGGAACGGGAAAAAATAAATAAACCGTATCCGTGCAAATGTATTTGGCCGCCGATTAAAAAAGGCGACAAAGCCTGGCACGATTATTTCGCCGATTGCGACGCGCGCACGCCGTATCATTATTCCAACGCCGGCGTCTGGACTTTTATCGGCGGTTTTTATGTCGCGGCGCTTGTAAAAATGGGGGAGTTTAAAAAAGCGCAGGCGGAACTGGAAAAATTGGCAGTTGCTAATTTGCAAAAATTGGACGGTTATGAATTTAACGAATGGCTGGACGGAAAAACCGGCAAACCGCAAGGCGGCGGTTATCAGGCATGGAGCGCGGGGATGTTTATTTACGCGAGCGAATGTGTTAAGCAAAAGAAAGTATTGTGGTTTTAAAATAATTTTTTTAAAAAATAAAAAAGCCTTCCTGCAAAAATCACGCAGGAAGGCATTTTAGTTTAAATCAATCAAGAGGTTTTAAGGGGCATAACTCTGTGATAATAGCTTGCAATGAGTTAATACCGATACCAAATATGGCATTAGCGAGCGCGCCGGCAGCCGCCGCTTTAGAAGCCAATGGCCCTTGACGGTCGCTAACAAACAATTTGATTTGTGGATTTAAATAAAACAAAATATTTTTGAATGTATAGCAAAAAAATTCAGACTGACTTAATCCGCCGGTCAGTACTACCTTGGTAATCGGTTCCGCTTCCTTGACTTCCTTTAACATAATTTCTACCAGTTTTATTAGGTGAGCGACAATGCTGCTTTGAACACTTGCGACTTTAATATCTAATGGAATTTGGCTCCAATCGTCCGGATAAATCTCCAGTCCATCGTCGTTGGTTTTTATATATCTCCAATCTTCAAAACGGGTTTTCATTGCCATTTTGTTCAATTCATCATGTTTTTTTTCTTCTCCCCATCGTTCCACAAATTTATCATACCAAGCACAGCAATGCGCTAGCATTAGTAGAAGTAAACGGTTGTCGTAATATTCAAAACAGGCCGGTTTTCCCGTCTCTAATTTCGCCTTAGGTGAACACATACGTACCACCGTACCGCTGGTACCGACCGAAACTATGATTGTTTGGTCGTCACTAAGTCCGCAACCGACAGCGCTCGCGTGATTGTCGCCGAGAGAAGCGGCTACACTCCAATCGGTAAGAGTTGTTTTTATAAAAGCCCACGGATCGGTATCTGATCGCGGGGGCTGCACCCTTCCCACTACGCTGTTGCTTGAGATTACTTCCGGGAACCATTCAGGATTCAACCCGGCTTTCGTTATTACATCAACAGCCAGCTTTTTCGTTTCTTGATTAAGCAGGCCATTACTTAGCGCGTCGGAAGCGCTTAGCCGATAGTTTCCCGTCAGCATTGCGCAAATCCAATCGCCGGTAGTCATGACAAACTGTATAAAAGCTCGCATTTGGGGGTCTTCTTTTAAAATCCACATCAATTTTGGCAAAATAAACCGCGGTTCAATTTTACCGACTATTTTTTCCGCGCCCATTTCTTGCAATTCCTTTACTTCCGCGGTCGCAGCATTACATTGCCAGCTTAAAAGTGGCCGTAATATTCTAGTGTTGGCCTCTGCAACAGCCAAATCATGCTGGCGAACGGAAAAAGAAAGCGCGCCTTCTGCTCCAAAAACGCATCCCTGCTCTTTGAATTTTTCCAGTATTTGAGCAATCATATTCGGTACCCATTCCGAACAAAATGCCGGTTGCTCATACCAAAGTATTGCGCCTTGAATCGGAACTGACGCGAAAAATTCTTCTCCGTCTTTTGTCCGAGCGCCGCAGGAAAGGGCGGTCGTGCTTAAATCGAAACCTAGCCAACAAATTACTTTTACTCCGGCTTGCTTTTTCATCGCTTGTTCTCCTTTGCTTTTAGTAAAATGGTAAGCCAACTTTGTATTTAATTTTAAAAAGAACGTTTGCATCTTAGGCAAAAAATCGGTTTTTGTCAATTTCTGTTTTGTGCTATAATAATAGGGTAAATATATCAGGAGGGTTTATGAACTTCATAACCCGCGAACAAAAAAGCCGCAAACATTGGGTAATTTCAATTTGCTAAGTTACCCCCTGTTTACGGCTTTTTATTAACTGATATTTATGTGTGATGATGAAGGCGATGATTGCCCGTTTGGCAAAATTATTTTTTTGCTTATCGCCGGCGCGATCGCCGTTTGGACCACGCTTTATTTTGTAAGATAAAACTGATTAATTTTGTTTTCAGCCGTTCTTTAGCGCATCTAACTAATATTCAAATTTTCCTTAATTAATTGCAGCGCCCGTTGCGCTATATTTTTATAATGGAAATTTTTAAGCGCGTGTTCGTACGCCGCTTTGCCCATTTGTTCGCGCAACGAATCATCCGTTAAAAGCTGTTTCGTATATTTTGCCAAATCCGGAATGCTCGCGCGGTAAGCGAAAATTTTCGGTTCCGGAAATTTAATTTTATGATCCGCGTCAAAGCCCATTGATTCGTACGCCCACTCTTCGGTTAAAGTAGTGGTTTCGCCGACTTCGGCCAAAAATCCGGTTTGGCCGTGAACAACCGTATCGGTAGGTCCGCCGACGTTAATGGATATTACCGGTTTGCCGCACGCCATCGCTTCCATTTGAATCATGCCAAATCCTTCCAGGCGGCTGGGCGCGGCGTAAATATCGCAAGCGGATAAAAGATATGCCATAAAATCGTGCGAATACATGCCGGTGCGATAAATTATTTTTCCCGGGTCAAGCCCGAGTTCTTCAATCAGTTCTTCTTCGGCGCGGTGATGATCGGCCGCGCAGTCGCTATCGGACGCTTTGCAGACATATTTCCAATTTTTAAATTCTTTATCCACCTCCGCGAGCGCGCGCAACATTTCCTGCGCGCCTTTGCTCGTCGCGTCGCCGCCAATCGTTAAAATCATTTTTTCATTCGATTGAATGCCGAGCATCTGGCGCAAGGCCTGGACTTTGGGGTCGGATTGCGGGATCGGTTTTATTTCTTCCGGGTCAAAACCAATCGGCAGGACGCGGAAATTTTTTATATCCACGCCGTCGCGTTTGTAAGTTCCCGTTACCCAGTTACTGGTAGTAAAAGCCAACGGAAGCGCGCTGATTTCTGCTTGATAATTAGCGACCCAGCCGTTCGCGACAAACCACGGAATCGGCAGAACACCGTTTTTTTGCGGGGAAAAAATAATATCAGGCGCGTAGGTCCAACAGCCGACGCCGATTGCGATATCCGGCTTAAAGCCGTTATAGATCCATTGTTTTTGCAGGCTCGGCGCGTGGTGGCAAGGCATCACGTCCACTCCCAATTCTTTCAGCCCGCGATAAAGCAAGTGGCCTTGGATGCTTAAGCCGTCCGGTTCGGGAGGATAAGCGTACAATACAGTGATTTTCATAGGTTTGTTATTTTTATTAGATTTTTTTAAATTTAAATTTTGTTAATTTGGTAAAGTTTATTAATTTTCAATTTTCAATTTCTAATTTTCAAACAATTCCTGCCTGCCGGCAGGCAGGTTCAATGAATTAATTCTTAAAACACGATGTCGTGTTTAAAAAATTGAAAAATTAATTCATTGTTTAGAAATTGAAAATTGAAAATTAGAAATTTTTAAGGCTTCCAGATTTGTACAGTAGCCAGTGTCTATGCCATCCGGCGCAAAACCGTAGAGGTCGGTCATTATTTTCCGCTTGCGCTTAAATTCCGCCGCCGTTAATTTAACGATAAAGTCAGAGTCGGGTTTTGGCGCTAACTGATGCTCGCCGATTGGTTCGTAATTAAAATAAAAAATTTGTTCCGCGTAAATTTTTTTCTCTGTTATTAATTCTTTGACGGCTAAGTGAACGCTCTTGTGGCGCGGGTGACCGTATTCGCCGTTGCTACCGTGAGTAAATATATAATGAAATTTTTTGGTTGGCAAATCGCGCCGCAGTATTTTTTTTATTTCGGGAATGGATTTTTTTAAACCGAGCCGGCCTTCATCTTCCAAATCGGCGATGATACCGGCAGCTTTTAAAAATTTGCAGACGCGGAAAAATTTCGGCGCGCGGTCAGGATCCGACGCGCGGCACAGCGAAAAAACCGTCCAGCGCACCTGCGGATTTTTTAAAATCACGCCGCCGAGCCAAATCGTTTCATCATCCGGATGGGCAACGATGACGAGCGCGCGCGCATTTTTTTTAAGGTTTAGATTTTGCATAGCTGATTTTAGTATAACATCAGTC
>JBAYGB010000086.1:0-4247 GCA_041666885.1 Patescibacteria group bacterium
AAATCAATAATTTTATTAACGTGCAGTTCAAACGAGGACTTCGGTTCTTTAGCCAAAAGCATCGGGTTGGTCGTGATGCCTTGCGCGAACCCCCGTTTTAATCCCTCCTCAATATCGGTTAAATTGGCGCTGTCAATGAAAATTTTCATATTATTTTAATTATGTCTGCTAAATTTTTAATTCTGATATCCGCCGTTACGTCTTGGTTATAAATACTGTTAACCAAAACAGTCGCGCAGCCGGCTGCCTGTCCGGCTGACACATCGGACTGAGTATCGCCGATGATATACGAAGACGATAAATCAATATTGTGCTTTTCGGCTGCCGAAAAGAGCATTCCCGGCTTCGGCTTTTTACATTCACAATTATCATCTCGGCCATGAACGCAAATGAAAATATCGTCTAACGGCAGTTTTTTCACCTCGGCCATTATTTTTTCATGTTCCGGCAAAGTCATGGTGCCGTAAGTTATATCCGGCTGGTTGGAAACCAAAATACGCAAAAATCCAGACTGACCGATTAATTTTAATGTGGCCGCTATTCCGGTTTTTAATTTAAATTCGTTAAACTTAAAAGGAGCGGTCCAGCGGACTTTTTTGCCGTAAACAAAAAAATTTTCTCCGCGATCAATTACGTCGTTTATTACTCCGTCTCTATCTAGAAATATGGCCGGTTTTTTTATAGCCATGAATTTTTTCCTCCAACCCGAAAACGATTAAATGATTTAAAACCACATGCATGCCTTCCACAACCGGCGTAGAATTGGCCGGCACGACAATGCCGATATCGACTAAATCCTTCATTGGTCCGCCGTCAAATCCGGAAAAACCGATTGTTTTTCCGCCGCGGTCTTTAATATATTGCAAACCTTTTAATAAATTTTGCGACCATTGTCCGGCTTTGTCTTGGCCGCTGCCGCCATGCACGCTGATGCCAATGCCGACTCCGCCCGCTTCGTAATAATTATTAAGCTGATTGACATATAAATTGTCCCAGCCCCAATCATTGACCAGCGCGCTGACATAAGGAACATTATCAAATAATGGCATTACTTTCAATCCTTTGTCCTGCGGGCTTTCACAGATTGTTTTTGCCAAATCGGCCGCCAAATGAGTGGCGGTAGAGGCGGAACCGCCGTTGCCCATGATGTATACCCATCGGCCTTCTTTCCAGGCTTCAAACAGCAGTTCTATGGCTTGATCTAATTTTTGACTATATTCGGCTTTTATGATGTTATTAACCTCGGTAATCATTGACAAAAATGAAGAAGCATAAGAAATATTATCTATTTTTTCCATAAATTTTGTTTTTAATTATTAAATGAATCTGCCCACCTTACAGAAATCTATCATATTATATTAATACTTACAACCAAAAAAGCAAGTGCCTATATTATTTTCTCCGCTCGTTTTTGCCAAGTAAAATTTTCCACGTCAGTTAACGCCTGCCGGCTGATTTTTTCCGCCAAATCCTTGTTCTCCATAACTTTTTTTATTCCCCGCGCCAGAGCTTCGGCGTCGTTCGGCTCAACTAAAATCGCGTTGGTTTCATTTAAAATTTCTCTAATCGAGGGAAGATCGGAAGCGACGATGGGGCGTCCGCTCGCCAGATACTCAAACAATTTCAATGGCGAGGTATAATATTCGGAATTATCATTACCTCTTTTATTCGGTAAAATTAGCGCATCGGCCGCTTTCAGGTAAAACGGGATTTCATGGTGCGGTTTACGGCCGATCAATACCAAATTTTTTGACTGGCAACGGCTTTTGATTTTGGCGAAATCTTCCTCTTCCCCGCCGACCAAAACGCACACGACACCGGTTAAATATTTTAATGATGCCAACAAAACATCCACGCCTTTCCAACCGTGAAAATAAAAATTGCCGCAATACATAATTATTTTTTGATTTAACGGCAACGATAATTTCCGCCGCGCCGCCTCGGAAGATAAATTTATTTGAAATTCCGCCAAATTCACCGCGTCGGGAGCGATAATTATTTTGGTCTCTTCAATACCGGAATTTACCAGCTTCTCTTTTAAAAATTTAGTTAAAACAATAATTTTTTTTGCCCTTCTAAAAGCGATTTTTTGCCAGCGATTTAAGCGCGGCGGCAACTCATGCGTCTCCAAATAAAAATTATTGAAAAATAATCCGGCAAGCGGATTGCGAAAATATAAAATATCATATCGCTTAAACAGCGTGTATGTTTTGGCGAACAAAAAGAAGCTGAGGGAGCGAATTAAAAAATTAACTTTGCCGGAACTCTGAGACGACAAATCAAAATATGGGACTTTGGTAATCTTAAATTTTGTTTTGATATTATAATAGGCAAAAATTTTTTCATCCGTATCGCGTTTCATGCCCGTAACCAATTCCGCTTCCAACCCGGTTTGCGCAAAGGCCTCGCACATTTTTACGATTTGAATGCAATGCGCCCAATCGCCCGGCAAGCCGACGTTAACGATGTAAATCAGTTTCATAATTTTAAATAAATTTTTTTAGTTTCCTCGGCGGTAATTTTCCAATTGAATTGTTTCGCTCTCTCAATGCCCGCTCCAATTAATTCTTCTTTTAAACTGCCGCTTGCCAATATTTTATTCATTGCTTCCGCTATTTCTTCCGGATTAAACGGATTTATTAACAGCGCCGCTTCGCCGGCGATTTCCGGCATGGAGGTGATATTTGAAGTTATCACTGGCGTACCGGAAGCCATGGCCTCAATAATCGGCAGGCCGAATCCTTCCTGCAATGAAGGGAAAACAAATACTTCCGCCGCCGAATAAAAATAGTTAAGGTCGGCGATTTCCACGTAATCAATAAAAATTATATCGTTTTGATAGCCGGATTCTTCCGCCAATTGCAAAATTTTGGCCGTATCAAAATCCCGCGTGCCCACGATTACTAATTTTTCATTGCGGCCGTAATCAGCTCTTAAAATTTTGTAAGCCTTGATGAGATTAATAATATTTTTATGCGGCAGGTGCCTGGCCATCTCCAAAATAAAAGGCTGAGTAATTTCATACTTATCAGCTACTGTCTGCCGCGCCTCGTTTTGGGCGATAGTCTGAAAATTTTCGCCGCCGCCCAAATAAGTAAAAAAGATTTTATGACCGAGGGCGTGGTAATATTGCGCTATTTCTTCGCAACCGTATTTGGAGACGGCAATAAAGGCGTCTACTTTCCGGTTGAATTTGATTAAAATAAAATTAAATACCTCACGGGAAAAAACAAACGGTCCGGGCGCGGTAATGTCACCCGCGCCATAAGTCGTAATCACGATTTTTTTTGCCGGCGCCAGCCAAAAAAACGGATAAACGCGCGGCTGAAACCAATGAATAATATCAAATTTATTTTTTCTGTATTTCCAAAAAAATAACATTGTGGAAACGAAATGAGAGCCGTAAGGCAATTTTATTTTTGGCATGATGATTTCTTTAGCGCGGCCGTAAAGCGGATCGTCAACTTTGTCGTAGTGAACCAAACAAAAATCAAATCGCTCGTCGGCTAAAATATTTTCAATCAATTTTCTGGTATATAAAGCCGTACCCTTGGCTTTGCGATTATCCATCGGGTAACTCATTAAGGCGATTTTTAACTTGTTATTTGTTTCTTGGCTCATAAGCAGCAATAAAATATTTTTCCAATTTTTTGATATAGACTGGCAAGCTGTAATTTCCAACCGTCAGCTTGGCCTCTTTACTGATACTATCTCTGATTTCCTCATTTTCCGCAAGTCTGATTATTTTTTCAACTAATGAATTTTCATCTTTGGGTTCGGCTAATAACCCATTCTGTTCGTCAATAATAATTTCCGGCACTCCGCCGACTTTGGTGGCGACGACCGGACAGCCGCCGGCCATGGCCTCCAGCATCGCGATTGGTTGTCCTTCCCACAAAGAGGAAACGACAAAAATGTCTATTATCGGCAAAACAGCTTTAATATCTTTAGCGGCGCTGATTATTACCCTTGATTTAATGTTTAAGTCGTCAATCAACTGTCTTAATTCCGCTTCCCTGTCTCCGTAGCCAACCAACAAAAAATAAATATCCTGCCGCTTTGTTTGCCGTAAAATTTCCGCCGCCGCTTTTATTAAATACTCCTGCCCTTTTTGCCGCACAAACCTCGCGACCGAACCGATGACAAAACTGTTCGCGGGCAAGCCGAAATCTTTTTTTATTTTTTTTGCGTCATAATCTTTTTTTTCAATAAGTTCAATCGGGTATGGTAAAATTGCAAACTTGTCT
>JBAYGB010000087.1:0-4181 GCA_041666885.1 Patescibacteria group bacterium
CAAATTATCATTCTTCCCCTGCTCTCCGCCTTAGTCGCTCAAACGGCTAAATTTTTTATCCAATCCAACAAAATAAAATTCAGCTTTAAAAATTTAACCGCTTATTCCGGCATGCCGTCGGGGCACGTGGCAATGGTAGTGTCGCTTGCGACTATTGTCGGCCTGCGGGAAGGTTGGGATTCTTCTTTATTCGCTCTCGCTTTCGTCTTTGCTTTTTTAATCATTCGAGACGCTATCGGCTTGCGTCAGTACCTCGGCCGGCACGGAAAAATTCTTAATGCTTTGGTCAAAGATCTAAAAGAAGATGATTTATTGGATGAACATTATCCGCGTTTAATTGAAAAAATCGGTCACACGCCGGCCCAGGCGTTGGCGGGCGGGATTATCGGCGCGGCCGTCAGTCTAATCGGTTATTTTTTCTTTTAAAAAAATACATAGAAAATTTCTATGTATTCCGTTTTAAACGATAGCTAAAATTCCTTCATTGCTATTTTACTTCATCATATCAACGCTCTGCCCGTCATCTCTTTGGGTTTGGGCAAATTCATTATTTTTAAAACCGTCGGCGCCACATCCGCCAAAAAGCCGCTCGGGTTTAACAAGCTTAAATCGGCGCCGATGACGTCTTTGCCGCCTAAATTTTTTCCTTCAAAATCATTGCCGATTATTATCAATGGCACCGGATTGGTGGAATGTTCCTTATCAATGGAGCCGGTTTGCATATTGAATAATTCTTCCGCGTTGCCATGGTCGGCCGTAACCAGCATCGCGCCTTTCATGGACAAAACAACATTGGCTATTTCTCCTAAAATCTTGTCCAAATATTCCAAGGCGGCGACAGTCGCGTCAATATCGCCGGTATGGCTGACCATATCGGCGTTAGCGTAATTTACCAGAATAAAATCATAAATATCTTTATTTATTTCTTTGATTAGACGCGCGGTTACCTCCGGCGCGGACATTTTCGGTTCCAGCGCGTAAGATTCAATGTGAGGCGAAGGCACGACTATTCGCTCTTCTCCGGCAAGCGGCTCCTCTTTGCCGCCGTTAAAAAAATAAGTCACGTGAGCGTATTTTTCCGTTTCCGCGATACGCAACTGTTTTAAGCCGTTGTCCGCAATAACTTTCCCTAAGGTGTTTGTTAACTCTTCAGGCGGAAAAACCACTTCCACCGGCAAATTTTTTTCATATTCGGTAAGCGTGGCAAAATATAAATTTTGGCGCGATTGATATTTAAGAAATTTATTAAAGCTCGGTAAAATAAAAGCTTTGGTCAGTTGCCGCGCCCGATCCGAGCGGAAATTGAAAAAAACAACCGCGTCATTATCTTGAACCGTCGCTACCGGCTGATTATTTTTGGTGATAACCGACGGAATAAACTCTTCGTCGTAAATTTTTTGCTCATAATAATAATCTATCGCTTCGGTCGCGTCGGTAAAACTTTTTTGGCATTCGCCGTTAGCGATGGCCTTGTAAGCGCGCTCAATCCGCTCCCAATTGTTATCGCGATCCATCGCGTAAAAACGACCGGACAACGAAGCGACTACGCCGATTTTATGCTCAGCGATGCTTTTATTCAAATCTTTTATCATCTGTTTGCCGGAATTATACGGCATATCGCGCCCGTCCAAAAAAAGATGAAGATAAACTTGATCTATTTTATTTTGTTTGGCAAACGCAAGCAGGGCGATTAAATGTTCAACCGCCGCGTGCACTCCCCCGTTGGAAAGCAGCCCCAACAAATGAAACTTTGATTTATATTTGCGCGTATGTTCAGCCGCTCCCAATAAAATTTTATTATCAAAAAAAGTATTGTCGCTAATGGCTTTATTGACGCGCGGCAAATCCTGATAGACAATGCGCCCCGCTCCCAAATTAAGATGCCCGACTTCGCTGTTGCCCATTTTTCCCCATGGCAAACCGACCGCTTCGCCCGCCGCGCTTAACGCCATTACGGGATAATGGGACGCGAGCTCGTTAAAATTAGGCAGTTTGGCCAATGAAATCGGATTGCCGGCATAGGGCGGCGCGATGCCCCAACCGTCTAAAATTAACAGGACGACCGGTTTTGGTCTGATTTGTTTGTCATTTTTTGGCATGTTGTAAAAATAAAAATTGTTACATTGTTAACCCCTCCGTCCCGAGCAACTCGGGACACCTCCCCTTATAAAGGGGAGGAATAATGTGAAAAAAATAACGTTAGGTCGGCATTTATTCCCCTCCTTACTAAGGAGGAGTTAGGGGAGGTTAGCAATCTAACAATAAATTTAAATGTAACTTTTTTCTTCTTGTCTCTTATTTATTTCATTAAAGTTTTTCCGGTCATCTCTGTCGGCTTAGCCTTGCCGAATAAATCTAAAATCGTCGGAGCGATATCGCCCAAAATTCCTTGTTTGCGCGTGACGCCATGTTTGCCTTTTAACCGCTTATCAAAAAGAATGAACGGCACGGGGTTGATTGAATGTTCGGTGTCAATTTCGCCGGTTTTTAAATTTATCATTTCTTCAACATTGCCGTGGTCGGCGGTAATAATCGCTCTTAAATTTTTTTGTTCCAACGCCTTCGCCAACTTTGCCAAATATTTGTCAACGGCCGTTACCGCCTGAATGCCGGCGCGCAAATTTCCCGTATGGCCGATCATATCCGGACAGGCGTAATTAACGGCGATAAAGTCAAAAGCGTTTTTTTTGATCAAAGTTAAAAGTTTATCCGTCAACTCCCGCGAGCTCATCTCCGGGGTTTCATCATAAGATTTAACGTTTGGCGACGGCACCAAAATTCTTTGTTCCCCGGCCACCGGATCAGCGTAACCGCCGTTAAAAAAGTAAGTCACGTGAGCATACTTTTCCGTTTCCGCGATATAATATTGCTGCTGGTCTTTGAGTTGCATCGGCAGAGTCTGCTTGACGTCAATGCCGGGAAAAGCGGAAATGATGCTGTCCAAATCGGGACCGAAATCGGTCATGGCGACAAATAACAAATTATGCAATTTCTTTTTGCGCTTAAAGGCGCCGACGTTTTTTCCTTCAAAATCTTTTTGCACAAACGCTTTGGCCAGCTGGCGCGCCCGATCGGACCGAAAATTAAAAAAGATGATGGCGTCGTTACTGTTTATTCGGGGTAAAATTTTGCCGCCGTTCTCAATCACGCACGGTTCAATAAATTCATCGGTATTATTGCGATTATAACTTTTGGTGATCGCGTCCTCGGCTGTTGGCGCTTGTAAAAAATGATCGTGCCGACAAGTCAGCGCGTCATACGCCTGTTCGGTCACCGGCCAATTCTTTTTTCGGTCCATGGCGTAATATCTGCCGATGATCGTCGCTATTTTTTCATTCGGTTTCAATTCCGCTTGCAGTTCCTGAATTAATTTTAAAGCGGAATGTTGCGGCGAATCGCGGCCGTCGGTAAATAAATGCAAATAAACTTTTGTTATTTTTTGCCGACGGGAAAATTCCAACAGCGCCTTCAAATGCTCCGGATCGCTGTGCGGGCTCATACCGTTGGACAACAACCCCATTAAATGAAGCGCTGAATTATTTTTGCGCGCGTGTTTGGCCGCTTCCAAAAAAGCGGGGTTTTTAAAAAAAGTACCGTCTTTAATGGCTTTGGTGATACGAATAACATCTTGGTCAACCACGCGTCCGGCGCCGATATTCATGTGGCCGGCTTCGCTGTTGC
The DNA here is from genome assembly GCA_041666885.1 of Patescibacteria group bacterium. GTDB lineage: Bacteria > Patescibacteriota > Patescibacteriia > Patescibacteriales > XYC2-FULL-47-12 > 1-14-0-10-43-11. The sequence continues at coordinate 3,682 of JBAYGB010000087.1, forward strand.
CCTCTTGCTTATCCGGCAGTCCGACACATCGCCCGTGAGCGCACAGTTCGGTATAAGGATAATTTTTGGTTAAATAATCCATGGTTGGTGTTTTACCTAAGCTAATCGCGTTGCCGCGGCTCGGCGGCGCGATGCCCCAGCCATCCAAAATTATTAAAATTAAAGGCTTGATGGGTTTAACTGTTTTATTTTTACTTATTGTCATAAAAAATTATCAACTTTTAAAATTACAAATTAAAAACTACGAGCCGAGCTTTATTTGTCATTCGTAATTCTTAATTCGTCATTGTATTGACTGTTCGATTTCCATCAATCGATTATATTTGCAAACTCGCTCGCCGCGCGACAGCGACCCGAATTTAACGAAATCAGCGCCGACCGCGACCGCCAAATCAGCGATAAAATCATCGGTCGTTTCCCCTGAACGATGCGACACAAAAATTTTATAGCCGTTCGCTTTTGCCAATTTAACACAGGCGATAGTTTCGGTCAAAGTACCC
>JBAYGB010000088.1:0-4179 GCA_041666885.1 Patescibacteria group bacterium
GGCGAGTACCAGTTGGAAATGGTATTAAAAAATGTTTTGCCGCCCGCGGCTTACAAGTTGCAGTACCCTTTTCCCGACGGCGATATCGTGGACGCGGCGATTTTTGTCAAAGACAAAATTATTCCGGTTGATTCCAAATTCAGTTTGGAAAATTATAACCGCATCGTGCAGGAAAAAGATCCGACCGTTCGCGAACAGCTGGAAAAAGAATTCAAATTGGATTTGAAAAAACGAATTGACGAAACCGCGAAATACATCAAGCCGAACCAAGGCACGATGGATTTTGCGTTTATGTTTATTCTGGCCGAAGGCATTTATTACGATTTGTTAATCAATCAGGTCGGCGCGATTAAAGTCAACACGCGCGATTTGATTGAATACGCTTTTACAACCAAGCACGTGATTATTGTTTCGCCGACTTCTTTTCATGCCTATTTGCAGACGGTCTTGCAAGGTTTGCGCGCGCTGCAGATAGAAGAAAGCGCAAAAGAAATCCGCAAAAATGTGGAGCAATTAAGCAAACATATTTTAAGTTACGAGGATTTTTTAAAGAAAATGGGCGGCCATTTGGAGACGACAGTTAATACTTATAACAATGCGTACAAGGAATTTAAAAAAATTGACAAAGACGTGATGCGCGTAATCGGCGGCAAGTCGGAAATAGAGCCGCTCATTTTAGACAAACCAAATATGGGAATAGAATGATATAATGAAATGCAATGACGAATGATGAATTAAGAATGGAGAATGAAAATACAGTCATCAATGACGAATCAAGAATGATGAATGAAAATGCAATTACGAATGAGGAATGACGAATGAATTCATAAATAAACTGATTCTATAATTATAATAAAATGAAATTTGATTTAGAGGAGCGGACTGCTAAGTTTGGAGATAATATTATCGCGTTTTGCAGAAGAGTTCCGCAAAATAATATTACCAATCCGTTGATTGCGCAAATTGTCCGATCAGCCACCAGTGTCGGCGCTAATTATTGCGAGGCCGATGACGCTGAATCTAAAAAAGATTTTGCCCACAAAATAGGTATTTGCCGAAAGGAATCGCGAGAAACAAAACATTGGCTACGAATGATCGCCAATGCGGAACCATCAGTTAAAGAAGAAGCAAGAAAACTTTGGATAGAAGTTCAAGAATTGAATTTGATTTTTAGTAAGATAGTTCATACCTGTAGAAAAAATATGGAAGATGCTCAAAATTAATTCGTCATTCATCATTCATCATTCGTTATTTTTTACCCCCCATGCTTTCCTCCACTCTTACAACTTTGCAGGATGTTGCCTTTGATTTTAAATATGCCGATCAACATTCTGTAAACGAAGATCAACGCCAAAAATTGCCGCCGGCGATTTTACAAACGCTCGCTTATTTTGATGTTTTCAATTTTGCGCTTACGGATTGGGAAATTTATAAGTATCTTTGGGTGGAAAATTTAGCTGATAAAAACGTCAGTTATTTTCAGGTACGCGAAATTTTGATAAATTTGCCGCAAGCGGCATATAAAGACGGATTTTATTTTCTCGCCGGACGGGAAGAACTCGTTCCGTTGCGCAAAGAGCGGCAAATTATCGCGCGGGAAAAATATAAACGGGCGCGCCGGGTAGCAATATTTTTTAGTCTTTTGCCTTTTATTAAAATGATCGCGGTATGCAATTCTTTGGCTTATGACAACGCGCGGGCGGAGAGCGATATTGATTTTTTTATAATTTCCCAAAAAGGCAAAGTATGGACGACGCGATTTTTTACCACATTGATTTTAAAATTTTTGCGCTTGCGGCCGACCAATAAAACCAAACAAAATAAAATCTGCGTTAATTTTATTATTACCAAAGACGCGCTTAGCTTACAGCCGCTTTTAGTTGAGAATGATATTTATTTTAAATATTGGCTTAGGCAGCTGGTGCCGCTTTATAATCAAGGCGATATTTTTCAAAAATTTATTCAGGAAAACGATTTTGTCGCGCGAGCCATCAACAATTCCGCGCCGCTGTTATTTTTTAACCAAAGAAAAATTGAACTTGGACGAGCGGCTGAATTTTTAAAATTAATTTTGGAAAAAATTTGCAGCGGCGTTTGGTTTGAAAATTTTTATAAACAAATTCAATTAAAAATGATGCCGGTGAATTTAAAAGCGCAAGCGGGCAAGGGGACGGCGGTCGTAATGAATGATTGTATTTTAAAATTCCACGAGCAAGATCGAAGACAAGAATATCGCGACCTGTGGAAAGATCATGTTGCTTTCAAAAATAATCAGTGAAAATTTAGCGGCAGATAATTGAACGATAATTTATTAATAATTAAACAATAATTTTTTTAATAACCCGCAGTTAATTATTGTTCAATTATCGTCAAATTACTGTTGAATTATTGTTGGTATATGAAACTAAATATTTTAACGACGCCTAAATCATTGGAGTACGGATTATATCTGCTTATTTTTCTGTTGCCCTGGCAAACCAGATGGATGATAAAACCGGGAGAGTTGAACGGCGGATATTGGGAATACAATACTTATAGTTTGTACGCGTTTGATATTTTGTTAGCTGTTTTTTTGTTTTTTTGTTTTTTTGTTTTTTTTCGTTCAAAATTCAAAATTCAAAATTCAAAATTCAAAATTCAGAAAGTTTGGTGGTTGGTTGGCGTATTGGAATTTTTTGTTTTTCTTTCCATCTTTTTCGCGCCGGATTGGAAATTGGCGCTGTACGGCTACGGGAGATTTTTATTGGGAGTAGGCTTGTTATTTTTATTGACGCAGATTAAGTACGACAAAATAAAATTATATTGGAGCCTTGTCGCGGCGGGAGTCATCCAGTCAAGTTTGGCGATGCAGCAGTTTCTTACGCAAACAGTTATCGGCAATAAATGGCTCGGCATGGCCGCGCAGACGGCGGGCGATTTGGGCGTGTCGGTTGTGGAAGCGGGCGACGAGCGCTTCTTGCGCGCTTATGGCAGTTTGCCGCACCCTAATATTTTGGGTGGATTTTTGGCAATCGTTCTGTTGGTTAATATTATTTTATATTTTGATTTGTGGCGTATTTTATGGAGAAAGCGACACGTCGACGTGTCGCCTGCAAACGAGAGCGCTTATCAAGCCGGCTTGCTTTTAAGTTTAATTTTTTTTGTGATAAATTTTACGGGACTGCTTTTGACTTTTTCCCGTAGCGCGTGGTTGGGATTTTTTGTAGGTTTCGTTGTTCTATTGCTCCATTGCTCCATTGTTAGTCGGAGTAAAGAAAATGTTTTTAATATTTTAAAGTTTATTTTTATCATCGCCGCGATTGGCAGTTTGTTTATTTGGGGATTACGGGCGCCGATTTTGGGCCGGCTCAATATTGATAACCGATTGGAAAACAAATCCCTTACCGAGCGGGCGAATTATAATCAAGAAGCTTGGCAGATAATAAAAAAACATTGGCTTTTTGGCGTAGGGATTAAAAATTACGGCCTGGGGGTGTATAATGAAATTGATAACAACAAATCCGCCTACGCTTATCAGCCGGCGCATAATGTTTTTTTACTGGTTTGGGCGGAGACGGGAATTTTCGGTTTATTTTGCTTTTTTGCTTTTTTGCTTTTTTGTTTTTTAACACTGTGGCGGCGGCGAGATTTTCAAAGTATGTCACTATTAATAGCTACAGTGGTGATAATGTTGTTTGACCATTGGATTTGGAGCTTGGGGTTTGGAATATTATTGTTTTGGTTGGTGACTGGAATTGTTTATGGTTGTTGTCATTCCCGCGAAAGCGGGAATCCCAATAATTTTGAAATGTTTCCGTTATCACGGGATCCCCGCCTACGCGGGGATGACATAAATGTTGTATGAAAGATTATACTTATTATGTTTACATATTGGCTAACCAAAGAAATACAGTTCTGTATATAGGAGTTACTAATAATTTAATAGAAAGGGCGCAACAACATAAGGGAAAAATAAATAGAGGTTTTACTCAAAAATACAATGCAGACAAATTAATATATTATGAGGAGTACGGACAAATAGGCGAAGCTATATATCGGGAAAAATGTTTAAAGAAATGGAATAGAAAATGGAAAGAGAGACTGATTAATGAATTTAATCCCAACAGGAGGGATTTATTTGAGGAGTTAATCACTTAAACAACGGGATTCCCGCCTGCGCGGGAATGACAGAAAAATTAA
>JBAYGB010000089.1:0-4153 GCA_041666885.1 Patescibacteria group bacterium
AGCGGATAATCAAAAATATCAAAAAAGGCCAAAGTCTTAATAATAGCCGCGGTTAACTCCTGATCCGTTTCCGAATTAAAAACCAACTCGGAGTTTAAATCATTGTTCAAATCAAATTTAATTTCTCGCAAACTGGCGAGAGTTGAGGTAAGCATGGGGAGAAAAATGACGAATTAAGAATTAAGAATTAAGAATGACGAATTAACTTTGTGGATTTTCCATATTTTTCCTACAGGTATGAACTATTTTACTAAAAATCAAATTTAATTCTTGAGCTTCTATCCATAATCTTCTTGCTTCTTCTTTGACTAATGGTTCCGCGTTAGCAATCATTCGTAACCAATGTTTTGTCTCGCGCGATTCTTTCCGGCAAATGCCTATTTTATGAATAAAATCTTTTTTAGATTCGGCGTCGTCGGCCTCGCAATAATTAGCGCCAACACTAGTAGCTGAACGAACGATTTGCGAGACTAACGGGCTAGTAATATTATTTTGCGGGACTCTTCTGCAAAATTCAATAACACTATCTCCAAATTTTGCCGTCCGCTCCTCCAAATCAAATTTCATTTTATTATAATTATCATAATTAGTTATTGTAATTTTACTCGCCATTCATCATTCTTAATTCGTCATTCGTCGTCATTCGTCGTCATTCGTCGTCATTCGTCGTCATTCGTCGTCATTCGTCATTCTTAATTCTTAATTCGTCATTGTTTGTTATTTGGCTTATCTAAAACTAATAATTCTATTTCCGACTTGCCGCCAGTAACGCGCATCACGTCTTTATCAATTTTTTTAAATTCTTTATAAGCATTATTATAAATGCTGACTGTTATGCCCAAGTGGCCGCCCAATTTCTGCAAATAATCATTATAACTCGTAATATGCTTGCTGAGCATTTCCACGTTTTTGCGGATTTCTTTGGCGCTTTCTTCTATTTGCAAAGCGCGCAGGCCTTGCAATACCGTTTGCAGATAAGCGTGGAAAGAAGTCGGCGAAACAATTATCACGTGTTTAGTGCTAAAAGCGTATTCTATCAAATCGCGCGTATTAACTTTAATCGCGCCCACTTGATTGATTAACAAATCGTAATAAATTCCTTCAGCCGGAATAAACATAAAAGCAAAATCCATCGTCCCCTCTGTCGGCTTGATATATTTCGCGGTTTCATCAATCCGTTTTTTTAAATCCAGTTTGAATTCTTTTTCCAATTTTTCCCTGACAGTCTGATCCTTCTCCTGCACAATGCGGTTATAATTTTCCAAACTGAATTTTGAATCAATGGGAATTATTTTATCTTTCACGAATACCGCGGCGTCCACAATGTCGCCGTCTTTAAACTCGTATTGCATTTTATAGCCGTTCGGCGGCAAAACATTTTTTAATACCATTTCCAACTGATACTCGCCCAAAATTCCCCGATGCTTGGGATTTTTTAAAATATCTTCCAGCGACTGCAATTGCTCGGCGAAATTAACCACTTGTTTATTGGTATCGTCCAATTTTGTTAATTTTTCCGTCACAGCCGCGATAGCGTTCTGGCTTTGCGCGTGAATTGAGGAAAGCATTTTTTGCGCCTGTTCCGTTACGCCCTGCATAATGCCGGTCGTGCGCCCGAACTGGTCTTGGTTTGATTTGTGCACCTCGCTTAGCTTGCTGTCCATCACTTGCGTCATCTGGTTTAATTGCTGCTGCAGCATCAAAAGCGACTGGTCGTCTTTTTTCTCACCCAGCTTTTTTTGCATCATAAAAAACAGCGCGATAATAATACCTGTTAAAATAACGATTACTATTACTAAAATAATTTCCATAAAATTAGACTTAATATTGGATATTACATATTGGATATTCGCAACGAGAGCAATAACTATTTTCTAAACGTTGCATAATATCTAATATCTATTTTATTGTACCAACATTCCCCCATCCCCACAACTTTGACAAAAAACTAAATTCTCGTATTTGTATATTCGTCCCGAGTACTCGGGATTCGTAATTCGTAGGAGCCACACAACTTTGACAGAATTATTAAGACCCTGTATAATAAACAAAGTTAAAATTATTCAACCAGTCCTTAATGTTTAAATGTTTTTATGATTAAAAGTATTTCCATCCGCGGCGCCCGCACCAACAATCTAAAAAATATTGATGTGGATATTCCGCGCCATAAATTTGTCGTTATTACCGGGCTGTCCGGTTCAGGCAAATCATCGCTCGCTTTTGACACAATTTACGCCGAGGGTCAAAGGCGCTATATGGAAAGTTTATCAAGCTACGCCAAACAATACGTGGACTTAATGGATAAACCGGATGTGGACAGTATTACCGGATTGACGCCGACAATCGCCATTAATCAAAAAACAAATACTAATAATCCCCGCTCCACCGTCGGCACGGCTACGGAAATATACGACTTGTTGCGCCTGATTTTTTCCCGCATCGGTACGCCTCATTGTCCCGAAACCGGAAAGCCGATGACTAAGCAAACAATTGAGGATATTGTTAAAACTGTTTCCAAAAACAAACAGACTATCACCATATTGTCCCCGTTGTTCCGCAAACAAATAATTACCGATAAAAAAATATTGCAGCGCCTGTCCAAAGCCGGATTTACTCATATCCGTCTTGACGGCGCTGTTTTAAATTTAAGCGAACAAGAATTAAAAATTGACGACGAGCCGCATACTTTAGAAATAATTATCGCTCATAATAATTTTTCAAGCAGCAAACCCGGCGCCGACAAGCCGGCGCCGGACAAATTTGAATTGCAAAAAAACATTAAAAAGGGAATTGACTTGAGCAACGGTCTGATTACGGTTTTAAACGGGCATGACGAACAAACTTACTCCACTGTCTGGACCTGCGCGGAAAGCGGCTATAGCCTGGAAGACCTGGAGCCGAAATTTTTTTCTTTTAATTCCCCCCAAGGCGCGTGTCCGGCCTGCAAAGGCTTGGGAATTAATTTGCATATTGATCCCGAGTCTTTATTCAACGACAAATTAAGCATCAATGAAGGAGCTGTTCGCCCCTGGCCGAGAAACAACGGACAATATAATAAATACCTGCAGGAGTTAAACGAGGCGGCGAAACAAAATAAATTCTCCATTGATACGCCGCTGAAAAATCTGACAAAAAAACAAATTGACGTTATTTTATACGGCCAGAATAATTTCGCCGGCGTGATATCCATCTTGGAAAAGCGCTGGCAGGAAACCGATTCGCTCGCCATTAAACAAGATATTGAGCAATATATGCGTTCCGATATTTGTTTAAAATGCGGCGGCCGGCGCCTGCGTCCGGAATTTTTAGCGGTAAAAATCGCCGATTTGAATATTACGGACATCAGCGGCTTAACGGTTGAATCCGCTATTTCCCGCGTCCAAACTTGTTTTAAAAAATTAAGCAACGGCGAAAAAAAAGTAGCCGAGCCGATTATAAAAGAAATTACTCTCCGCTTGCAGGCGCTGGAACAAACCGGACTGGGATATGTGACTATTGATCGGGCGATGAATACTTTATCCGGCGGCGAGGCGCAGCGCGTAAAACTGGCGACGCAGCTTTCCTCCAATCTGATAAATGTCACTTATGTTTTGGATGAACCGTCAATTGGCTTGCATCCTAAAGACATCCAAAAATTACTGGCCACTTTAAAAAATCTGCGCGATTTGGAAAATACCGTTATCGTGGTTGAACACGACAAAGCCACGATGCTTGCCGCCGATTATATTATTGATATCGGCCCGGGGGCGGGAGACTACGGCGGTTTAATCGTGTCGGCGGGAACGCCTGAAGAAATCAAACAAGATTTAAAGTCATTAACCGGCCAATACCTAACCGATAAAAAAACTATCGCCGCGCCCGCGAAATACCGCGCCGGCAGCGGCAAAAAATTAACAATAGTCGGCGCCGCTCAAAATAATTTAAAAAATATCACGGTTGAATTTCCTTTGGGGAAATTTATCGCCTTAACCGGCGTGTCCGGCTCGGGCAAATCAACTTTGATGACGGATATTTTATCAAAAGCGCTGAATAAAAAATATTACCGCGCCAAAGTTGACCCGGGGAAGCATAAAAAAATAGAGGGGCTGGAATATATTGATAACGTGATTACGATTCAGCAATCGCCTATCGGCCGAACGCCGCGCTCCAATCC
>JBAYGB010000090.1:0-4129 GCA_041666885.1 Patescibacteria group bacterium
CTCGTCAATGAATAAAATTATTTTTCCCGCCTGCGCTTTGATTTCTTTTAAGACCGCTTTCAGCCGTTCTTCAAACTCGCCGCGGAATTTCGCGCCGGCTAAAAGCGAACCCAAATCCAAACTGATAAGTTCTTTGTTTTTTAAAGTTTCCGGCACGTCGCCCGCGACAATACGCTGGGCGAGCCCTTCAATAATCGCGGTTTTGCCTGTGCCCGCTTCGCCGATCAAAACCGGATTGTTTTTGGTGCGGCGTGACAACACCTGCATAATGCGGCGCACCTCATCGTTGCGGCCGATAACCGGGTCAAGTTTTTGTTCGCGCGCCATTTTGGTTAAATTCACCGCGTATTTTTCCAGCGCCTGGAATTTCGCTTCCGGTTCCGGGTCGGTAATGCGAGACGCGCCGCGCACTTGCGCTAATATTTTTAAAACTTCATCGTAGGAAATGGAGAGTTTTGCTAATGATTCTTGAGCGGGGGATTTTACCAGTAACAATGCCAAAAATAAATGCTCGGTAGAGATAAATTCATCTTTCATTTTATCCGCTTCTTTTTTCGCTTCATTCATAATCATCGCGACTTCCTGCGTGCCTTGAATTGTGCCTACCACCGATTCAATCGGCGTTTTTGGCAGTTGTTCAATCGCCGCGATAATGTCTCGTTTTATTTTTCCTTCCTCAATATTTAATTTGTCCAAAATCGTTTTTACCAAACTTTCCGGTTGTATTATTAAAGAATATAACAAATGGACGGCCGAGATTTGCTGTTGGCCGTTTTCCAGCGCGATATTTTGCGCCACAATCAGCGCCTCTTGGGATTTAACTGTCAGTTTATTAAACATAGGGAGTATATTTAGAGTTAATTTTATTTTTATTATTTAGCGAAAAGGAAAGTATGGATTGATTTAAATTATTTCCCACCACCCCTTGATCCCCTCCTCAATAGGAGGGGAATACATAATAATTTATAAAATAATTTGTTAGCAGTCTTATAGTTAGAGTGCTAATTGCATTATAAATAGAGATTTTATAATTGTCAAATTCATAGTTCAAGAGATTTTTAGCAAACTTAATTGTTTTAGCGAACCTGTGATACGAATAGGCCTTACTTATCTAAAAGTATATCTAATTATACGAATGCTGCGAATAATAATTTTTTAAGCTATAACCTTTAAACGATTTTTTGGCTAAAATTAAGACAAATATTGTTTATTTCGCATAATCATTTGACTTATTATTAAAATTATGATATTATAGGGTCATAAATAAACTTCAATAATTTCCTTAAAGTCAATCAATGCTTGAGTTGACGCACGCGTTATATGGAAAATAAGTCAATTTTAGACACAATTTTGAACAATACGATCCGTGAAGAAGCGGCGATTTTGGACAGCCAAGTAATTTTGGACAGTCTGTTCAGCGTTTTGCGCGATAAAGAGCGTGAAGTTTTAACCATGCGTTTCGGTTTGGCCAAAAATGAAAAAACGACTTTGGAGGCGATTGGCAGTTTATATAATTTAACCCGCGAACGCATCCGCCAAATTGAAAACAGTGCTATCAATAAAATCAAAAAACACGGCGAGTTTGATAAATATACTTCCAGCCTGCGCGATGTGATCAACAACTTATTGGAAGAGCACGGCGGCATAATGGAACATAATTATTTGATCAATAATTTGAGCTATCTCTCCATGCTCGCCAACTCCGAACAAAAAGCAAACGCGGAAGTTTTAAAAAACCATTACGCTTTTATTTTGGCAAAATTATTATCCGACTCTTTTGACTATGTAAAAGAAAACAGCCATTACAGCGATTTGTGGAAGTTGAAATTCGCTTCCGTTGATCATTTGGAAGAAATGCTGGGATTTATGATTAAAAAATTGCAAGAATTAAAAACGGTTTTAAAAACGGAAGAAATCATAAAGCTTTCAAAAGAGAATGACATCTATAAAAAATATGCCGATCGCTTGGAAGCGACTAATAATTTTGATATTTCCAACATTGTAAAAAATAGCAATTTTAAAGAAAACACCGATGTTATCAATGAAAATAAAGCGCTGTATTCATTATTGCAGGCGAGCAAAGCATTGCAACAAAATAAATTCGGCCATTGGGGAATTAAAGACTGGTCGGAAATTACGCCCAAAACCATCAACCATAAAATTTATCTCATTATCAAACAGAGCGGTCAGCCGATGCATTTTCGCGAAATCGCCGATAAAATCAATGCCATCAGCTTTGACAGCAAAACCGCCAACGCCGCCACGGTGCATAACGAGTTGATTTTGGACGATAAATATATTTTAATCGGCCGCGGTATTTACGCTCTTAAAGAATGGGGCTATGAAAACGGCACGGTCGGCGAAGTCGTGGCGCAGGTTTTAACCGAAGCCGGCAAACCGTTAAGCAAAGATGAAATTATGGACGGAGTTTTAAAAAAACGGCTGGTAAAAAAAGCCACCATCAATTTGGCCTTAATGGATAAAAGTAAATTTAAGAAAGAAAACGGAAAGTTTCAATTGGCAAATATAAAAGCATAAAAACATAAGAACATTGAAACATAAAAGCATAAAAATAAAGAGCCATGGCAACTGCCGGGCTCTTTGTGTTTTAGTTAAAAATTTAATTGCCAAAGATTATTAAAATGTGGTAAAATAAAAACATGGATATCACCATAAACCTGGACAAAATAATGGCGGTATTGGATTTGCCGGCGGATATATTACTGGCGCGAGTTTTTTTATATTTTGGCTGGCTGCCGATACTGGGATTTTTAATGTGGGCGATTTGGAAGCTCTGGATATTTTATATTGAAGGAAAATTCGGCAGTAAGCGGGAATTTATGCTATTGGCGGTTGACGTGCCGCAAGGCAACGAACAGTCGCCCAAGGCGGTAGAGCAAATGTTCGCGCATTTGGCCGGCGCTCACGGCAGTTTAAATTTAATGGACCGATTTTGGGAAGGAAAAGGACAAGATTGTTTTAGTTTTGAAATCGTCAGCATTGACGGCTATACTCAATATTTAATTTGGTGTGAAAAAAAATATCGCGATTTCATTGAGTCAATCGTTTACGCCCAGTATCCGGGCGCGGAGATAACCGAAGTTGACGATTATACTGCTAATTTTCCCAGTAAATTTCCGGATGAAAAATACAACATGTGGGGCGGCGAATGGATATTGCAAAAAGCGAGCGCTTATCCCATTCGCACCTATTTGGACTTTGAGCACCAATTTTCCGGCGAGTTTAAAGATCCGAACGCGGCATTAATGGAATTATTGAGCAACCTGCGCAAAGGCGAACAATGTTGGTATCAAATTATCGTTACCCCAATTGATTTTAAATGGGAAGCGGATGGTTACACGGAAATTTCTAAAGTAATCGGCGAAAAGGTAAAAGGCAAAGAGAATTTGGTTGATAAATTAGTCGCCGGACTGATGAGCGGACTGACCTCTTTCAGCGAGTTTATTATTCCATTGTGGGGAGATATTGCCGATAAAAAAGAAGACGAAAAAGAAATCAGTATGATGAATTTACGGCCGGTGCAGAAAAAAAGCATTGAGGCGATTCAGCAAAAAATATCCAAAGTCGGTTTTAAAATAAAAATTCGTTTTATTTATATCGCGGAAAAAGAGGTGTTTAATAAAACCAGAGCTCAATCATTCGTCGGCGTAATGAAGCAATACAATTCAACCGACTTGAATTCCTACAAGCCGGATATGGATATTACCGTTACGAGCACCAGTTATTTATGGAAAGAAAAACGATTAAACGAGCGAAGAACCAGGTTGATTCAAGCGTATAAAGGCCGAAGCAATTGGCGCGGCCGCGATCCGGGAATTTTAAATATTGAAGAACTGGCGACGTTGTGGCATTTCCCGATTGAAGAATCGGTTAAAGCGCCGATGTTACAGAAAGTCGCGAGCCGCAAATCGGAGGCGCCCAGTTATCTGCCGGTTGAAGGTTCAACTAGCGATTTAAGCAGCGACATTAATTTGCCGGCGGAATTAATGGGTATGGATGAAGAAAAAGAAGAAATTTTTGCGCCGGCAAAAGCGAAAAACTTCGCGCCGCTAAAAACCAGCGAGCCGCCAGCTAATTTGCCAGTAGAGTAAAAAAATTAAGCATATAC
>JBAYGB010000091.1:0-4095 GCA_041666885.1 Patescibacteria group bacterium
AACGCGGTTCAACGGGCAGGCATCAGCCGGCAGGTGGAAGCGGCCAACGTGGTTGAATTATTTAACCGGCTCGCGCCTGAAATTTTGGGTGAAGCTGTTGCCCGCGCCGTCAAGGCGATTTACGTGCGCAATAATATTTTAACCATAGAATGCGATTCATCTTTAATCGCGCAAGAAGCTCGTTATCGCGAGCAGGATATTATCAGAGAATTGAATAAAAAAGCCGGCGCGCAGGCCGTGGAAAAAATAAGGTATATAAGTTAATAATAGAAACGCTAAATACTTGATGTGATTATGAAAATTTGGTACAGTATAGCTATATAGTTAATTGGTTAAACAGTTAATCGGTCGCATAGTTGCCGGACATAAAACTGATAACTAATTAATTAAGCAACTAATTAACTAACTAAATGACTCTAAAAACCTATCTGACTATAATGTTGCTCGCGACCGCGATTTGTTGGTCGGCTTGGACAGTAGTATTACAAAGCATTAATCCGGAAACAACCAACTTCATCGGTTTCTCGTTATTTTACGCCAGTTTGTTTTTGGCGATTGTGGGTACGAGCGCGATTGTCGGTTTTCTCATCCGCTTTATCTTATTACGCAAAGAATTGGTTTTCCGGCAGGTGGCGGTAGCTTTCCGCCAATCTTTTTTGTTCGCCGCCGTCGTTATCGCCTCTCTGATTTTACAATCTTTTCAATTATTAACCTGGTATAACGCTTTATTTTTAGTCATGGCCGTAACGGTTTTGGAATTTTTTTTAATCAGCTATAAGAGAATATGATACTATAATAGAAACTAAAAGAAACTGGTGAATTTCAATTAGTTTCGCGCGTAGCGCATATTTCTATTAGTTTCCACCAAATTTCTGTTCATTATGAGAAAGAAATTACCGAAAATTTTCATTATTTTTTTTATCGCTGTTTTTATTTTGCAACTGACAGCCTTACTATTTTTGTTAGTTAATCCGGCGCGCGCGGCCGTTGAATTTACGCCGCAGGTCGGGGTTGGCAATGATTTTTCCGCCGGGCAAAAAGTCACCGTCGGCGGTGATACCATTGGAAAATATATTCGCGCCATTTATCAATACGGCGTCGGCGTTACCGGCATACTCGCGGCGATAATTTTGATGTTCGGCGGACTTCTATGGCTTACGGCCGGCGGCAATACCGGACAGGTGAGCGAAGCGAAAGAATGGATTAAAGCCAGCTTGACCGGCTTGATTATCGCGCTGCTTTCCTATATTATTCTATTAACGATTAATCCGGATTTGGTACAGTTAAAGACAATTACCATTGAACCGGTTAATTCCGCCAATAGCAACTCCGCCGGGAAATAACGATTATGAAAAGTAATATATTAAAATTAAAGCAAGAAGTTTTAGAACAGTTGGAAAAAACGACTGATGTTTTAAATTTGGCAAATTTGGAAAAAAAATATTTCGGCCGCAAAGGCGAACTGACTTTACTTTTAAAAGAAATCGGCAATTTGCCGGAAGCGGAGCGAAAAGAAATCGGACAATTGGTTAATCAAATAAAGACGGAAATTAATAAGAAACTAACAGAAACTAAGGAGAAATTAGGGAGTAAGAACAAGAATGCCGACGATGAATTTTTTGATGTTACTTTACCCGGAGCGGAAATTACTGGCGGACATTTGCATCCGCTGACTTTGGTTCAACGGAACTTGGAAAAGATATTTTCCTCCATGGGATTTATGATTTTGGACGGACCGGAATTGGAAAGCGATTTTTATAATTTTGAAGCGCTCAATATTCCGCCTCATCATCCGGCGCGCGATATGCAGGATACGTTTTACATTGAGCCTAAAAATAAACAGGGCGAGTATGATATGGTTTTAAGAACGCATACTTCCAACGTGCAAGTGCGGGCGCTGCAAAAATACGGCGCGCCTTTGCGCGGCGTGACGCTTGGGAAAATTTATCGCAATGAAGCGACCGACCAGCGGCACGAGCATACTTTTTACCAAATTGAAGGTTTGATGGTGGACAAAGATATTTCCATCGCGCATTTGATGGCGGTATTGCAAGAAATGTTTAAACGTTTATTCGCTAAAAACGCGAACGTCCGCCTGCGCCCCGGTTTTTTCTCTTTCGTGGAACCGGGCGTGGAAGTGGAAATGAGCTGTTTATTATGCGCGGGTAAAGGCTGTCCGGTTTGTAAACATACCGGCTGGGTGGAAATGCTCGGCGCGGGCTTGGTGCATCCGAACGTTTTGCGCGCCGGCGGCATTGATCCGAAAATTTATTCCGGTTTCGCTTTTGGCACCGGCATTGAACGATTAACGATGATGAAATACGGCATTGACGATATTCGGCTGTTTCATTCCGGCGATTTGCATTTTTTAAAACAATTTTAATAAATATAAAAAATATGAATTTTGAAAAAAACAATAAGGAGGAACTGGTATTTTCTGATCAAAAATTACAGGCTATTGCCGACAAAATAAAATTTATTAAAGGCCGCGACAAACAAGATGGAGTTATCACCGCGGAGGGATTACTGGAAGAAGTGAAGGATTATGTCAATAATCTGCCTAATATTAATGCTATTCCCGGCTTAACATATTCGCAAGTTTTTGAAATAAATAATAAAGAGGCGAGTAGATTAGTTAAAGAAATTATGAAAAGCTATAATAAATTTGATAATGCCGACTCGCAAAAGTTGTTAGAAGCGGAAAAAGCGCTTGGTGTTGATGTGGAAAAAACTAAGGAAGATATTGCGTCTGGTAAAATTACAGCTATATAATTTTATGTTATTATCTCTAAACTGGCTAAAAGATTTTGTTAATATTTCCAAAAATATCACTCCGGAAAAACTGGGAGAACTTTTGACATTGCATACGGTGGAAGTGGAAAGCATTAGCAAAGCGGGAGAAAATCTGAACAACATCGTTGTCGGAAAAATTTTAAAATTGGAATCGCATCCGAACGCGGATAAATTAAAATTAGCGACGGTTGATATCGGCCAAGAAAAATTAAAAGTTGTTTGCGGCGGCAGTAACTTATACGTTGGCATGCTGGTCGCTTTCGCCAAAATCGGCGCGCGCGTCAGATGGCACGGACAAGGTGAACTGGTAAAATTACAGTCGGCGGAAATCAGGGGTGAAAAATCGGCGGGAATGATTTGCGCAGGTGAAGAGATAAATTTAGGTGAATTGTTTCCGTCAGAAGATGATCATGAAGTCATTGACTTGCGCGCTAATTATAAAGTTGGACAAAATTTGGCGGAAGCCTTAGGTTTGGACGACGTTATTTATGAAATTGACAATAAATCAATCACTAACCGGCCGGATTTATGGGGACATTACGGGATGGCGAGGGATTTGGCGGCAGTTTTAAATTTGCAATTGAAGAAAATTGACACGAAACCGCAAAAAGATGCAAATGCCGCGAAAATAAAAACGCGAATAAAAGTTGAGGTAAAAGATACAAAATTATGTCCGCGGTATATGGCGCTCGCGGTTGGCAATTTGGAAATAAAACCGGCGGTGGAGCGGATACAAAAAAGATTAATCGCCTGCGGCATGCGGCCGATAAATAATATCGTGGATATTACCAACTATGTGATGCTGGAATTGGGACAGCCGACGCACGCTTTTGATCTATCACGAATGACCACGAATTTGAAAACGAATATTCACGAATGTAATATTATTGTGCGGCGAGCCAAACCAGGAGAAAAAATTACGACTTTGGACGGTCAGGAACGAAAGTTAGACGAAGAAATGTTATTAATCACCGATGGTAAAAATCCGGTGGCGATAGCGGGCGTGATGGGCGGCGGCAATTCGGAAATTGATAATAATACCAAAAGTATCGTAATAGAGGCGGCTAATTTTAATCCGGTTTCCATCCGTAAGACTTCACAAAAGTTAGGTTTGCGCAGCGAGGCGTCAATGCGCTTTGAAAAATCACTTGACCCGAATTTATGCGAATTGGCAATACAGCGCATCTTAACGCTAATAAAAGAAAGCTGTCCGCGCGCGGAAGTTATCAGCAACTTGGCGGATGTTAAAAATTTTAAATTAAATCAAAATTTAATCAAGTTGGATTTAGAGTGGTTAAATAA
>JBAYGB010000092.1:0-4073 GCA_041666885.1 Patescibacteria group bacterium
GACCTCTTGGGTCGCGAAGGATTATTTAAGTTAAATCCCGATTTTTTCAGCAATATTTTATTAATGCCGGACGGTAAACTCACACTGATTGATTTTACGCTGTTGGAATTAAAACCGTTTTTGTTTGATTGGCCGATTTGGTTTGTTATTCAATGGGCGAAAAAGAGGCAAAACAAATTCTTAAACCGTATAAATGCATAAAGCATAACTATTATTATGCCAAGCGTCAGCCAAGCGCAACAAAAGGCTATGGCCATTGCTTTAGCCGCCAAGCGCGGAAAAATTCCGGTGAGTAAATTGCGAGGAGCGTCTTTAGGAATGTATAAATCAATGACCGCGAAACAGCTGCAAGAATTCGCTAAAACTAAGCGCAAAAATTTACCCGCTAATAAATAACATATGACCCAAACAAACTATAAAAAATTGGAAGAAAAATTAACTTGCGTTAAAAAGAACGCGTGGGAGGAAATGAGCGATAAAGAAAAAAAAGATGCTCTGCAATTCAGCGAAGGCTACAAAAATTTTTTAGACAGCGCCAAAGTTGAGCGCGAAGCTGTAACCAAAGGAATGGCTATCGCGCGCGCCGCGGGCTTTAAAAATATAACCGAAGTGAAGACTTTGAAAACCGGAGACAAAATATACGCGATAAATCGCGACCAAAATATTTTATTCGCGGCTATCGGCAAAGATTTAACGCACGACGGCCTTAGCTTATTAATGTCGCATATTGATAATCCGCGTTTGGATTTAAAAGTTAATCCGTTATATGAAGATTCCGGTTTGGCTTATTTCAAAACGCATTATTACGGCGGCATCAAAAAATACCAATGGCCGACGATTCCGCTAGCTTTGCACGGCGTCGTTATACTCGCTAACGGCAAAAAAATAGAAATAACCATCGGCGAGGAAGAAGACGATCCGATTTTTATGATTACGGATTTATTGCCTCATTTAGGCAAAGACCAGCTTAAAAAAACTTTGGACGAGGGAGTAACGGCGGAGGAATTAAACATCGTTATCGGCAGTATTCCGGTAGCGGACAAAAAAATGAAAGAAAAAATAAAACTGGCGATTTTAGAAATTTTAAACAAAGAATACGGCCTGACTGAAGGGGATTTTATCTCCAGCGAGTTACACGCGGTGACCGCGAGCAAAGCGCGTGATTTAGGTTTTGACCGTTCTTTAATCGCCGCTTTCGGGCACGATGACCGCGCCTGCGCGTACTCATCACTTTTAGCTCTCTTAGATAGTAAAAATAAAGAGCGCACGCAACTGTGCCTTTGGGTTGATCGCGAAGAAATCGGCTCGGAAGGCAATACCAGCGCGCAATCAGTATGGCTGGAAAATATTATCGCTTTAATTTTGGAAAAGACCGGACAGCCGGCCGAGTTTAGAAATGTTTATCAGATAATGGAGAAATCGCAGGCGATTTCCGCGGACGTTACCGCCGCTTTTGACGCGGATTATAAAGAAGTTCATGACGCGCGCAACGCCGCTTATATCGGTTGTGGCGTCGCGTTGGAAAAATATACCGGTCATCGCGGCAAATACAGTTCTTCGGAAGCGTCTCCGGAATATGTGCAGAAACTGCGCGCTATTTTTGACGCGCAAAAAATTATCTGGCAAACCGGCGGTTTAGGCAAAGTTGATTTTGGCGGCGGCGGCACTATCGCGATGTTTTTAGCGAAACGCAATATGGATGTGGTTGATATGGGCGTCGGGGTTTTAAATATGCACGCGCCGATGGAGATTGTTTCCAAAGCGGATGTTTATCAGGCGTATCGGGCGTATAAGGCGTTTTTGGAAAAGATATTTTAATATGAGATAGGATTTTAGCCGAACCTTAAAAAACTTTTTTATAAAAGGAGCGTGAATGATGAAGACAAATAGAAATCAGGCAGTGAATTTTACTATTGCGATGATTAGCGCTTTAGTAATTCTTATCGGCGCGCAAATCGGATGGTGTCAGGGAAGAGACGTTACTTCCATTACCAAAAGCGATCCGATAGTACGGGAAAACAATAACGCGTGGGATGACGCCTTAGCTTCCCAGTTGGATAAAGCTAGAGGCTATCAGGATGTAGTAGTCATACATCTGGGCATAAACGACAGGCAAAACGAGGCGTACAAAATAAGCGAACTGTACTCTCAAGGTCTTGGCCGTCCCGTGATTGCTCTGCCGTCATATCTGGGGGATCCGAAGACCGATATTATTAAAGCGTCGGAGCAGTATCTGAATAAAAATAACCACCCGCTTAATATCACGGATTCTTGGGAAAAAATTATCGCGGATGGCCATAATATCGTCGGTGAAATTTTTTTCAGCGGTTCAGGCATCCGCGCCAACACCGAACGGTCCGAGATTATCTCTTTTATTAAAGATAATCCGGGGAAAGTAACGGGAAATATGGTTTTCGTTGACACGGATTTGAAAGGGTTGACGAAAAAGGATTTTGAAAAGGTTGGGATTAATTGCGTTCAGACCGGAAGTGTCGGCGCGGTTCCTTGGGTGACAAAACCGGCGCAAGAGTACGTTCCCTTAGGTGAGTATTTAGGCCCGGTCGGAACGGCCTTAGGCGCTGTTCCGAAAGCCATTATGTCAGCACCGGCGGTAGTTGATACTGTTAGAGGGTGGCCGGATCATTCCTTGTCTGTCCGATATAACGCAATAATAGAGAAACTTGATTTACCAAAAGTTTCTGATATCTACATTTCTCCTCCCGCTTACGTTCCTTTGGTGGAAAAAATTTACATCGCGCCTATGTTCGAATCCTTTATTACATCAGAAGAAACCTACCGGCTACTCTCGCCATCAGGGCAGCCTAATACGTATTCTTATGAACAGATTTATTCTCTGCCTTCCGACCAGTCTTTTTATAAGCCCGAAGAGGAACAGAACTACCGGCTACTCTCGCCGTCAGGACAGCCTAACTCGTATTCCTATGAGCAACTTTACCCCACGTTTGATTCTTATCAGAGTCAGCGCGACCTTGTTCCACAAATGCAACAAATTCAGCAGTTCCAGTATTAGAGTGAAATTTTCGTTCTTTCTCGCGCGGTTTAACTTTTCAGTTGAGCCGCTTTTTTTTGGAAATACAAACACTTGACAAAACAAGAGGCGAGAATATACTAGATTATATAACCTAGGAAAACATATGTTAAAGAAAATTATGAAAAATGATAAAAAAGAGCTAAAATTACTATCAATTAGCCAAGTTTCTGAAATATTTGGAGTTCATCAGGATACCCTTAGAAATTGGGAAAAAGAAGGAATATTGGTGCCTTTACGAGTTGGTAAGCGCCAAGATCGTAAATACAGACCCGAAGACATTGAAGCAATTACAAATAAAATGGGCAGTAGGTTAACCTTGCCGCAACTGGAAAAATTTTTATGGAAAAGCGCGGATATATTGCGCAGTCAAATTGACAGCTCGGATTATAAAAAATATATCTTCGGATTATTGTTTTATAAAAGAATCAGCGATGTTTGGGACGAGGAGTATAAAAAAGTAATGGAAGAATATAATGATAAATCTTTAGCCGTGGTAGATTATAACCATCGCTTCCAGGTGCCGAAGGATTGTCGCTGGCCGATAATTCAAGAGCAAGCCGAGAACATTGGCAAAAAATTAAATGAAATTTTTGACAAACTCACTAACGCCAATAGTCCGAAGCTTGATAAAATTTTTGACGATTTGGATTTTGCCAATAAAGATAAATTTCCCAATGATGTTTTACAAAAATTAATCAATCATTTTTCGCAATATAATTTCGGCAGTAATTATATAAGTTCCGATTTGCTCGGCGATGCTTATGAATATTTGATTAAACAGTTTGCCGCGGATGCCGGTAAAAAGGGCGGAGAATTTTATACGCCCAGAGAAGTTGAGCGAGTAATTATTAATATTTTAAAACCTCATGAAAAAGATCATATCTGCGATCCTTTCGCCGGTTCGTGCGGTTTTTTGCTTGAAGCCTATAATTATTTAAAAGATAAGGCGGGCGAAAATGTAGCCAGAACGCTTTATTTTTACGGCCAAGAAATTAATTTAGGAACTTTCGCCATAGCAAAA
>JBAYGB010000093.1:0-4054 GCA_041666885.1 Patescibacteria group bacterium
CCACCCGCCGTCCGTATTTTGGTGGGATAATAAAAAGTTTTTAGCCGCCAGCGCTTCGGCGGAATTAATTTTTTTTACCGACGCAAAAGCGAGCAATGACCAAATATCATCATTAAGCAAAGTAGCGTCCCCCATTTGGTTATTATTATAATAAGTTTTTAATTTGGCAACATAATCAATATTGCCAAAAGTTGTCGGGTTTTTTCCGGCGGCGGCGAGGGCTAAAATAGTTTTGGCGTAATCATTCGTCGGGTTAAAACCGCCTTCGGTAACGCTGGTTAAATGATCAGTTGATACATTGGTTTCACCGGCTGCGATTAACGCCTGCGTAATCCAAGCGTCCGGCGTTTGATTTTTTAAATAAGCAACCGCTTCCGGCACGCCGGCCGAAGCAAAACTCGGCAGGCACATTACAACTGCCGCCAACAGCGCGGCCAATGAAATAAATTTTTTTTTCATTTTCATACAATTATTCTTTTTATATCTGCAAATTATGAATCTGTTAGCTATCAAGCCTTCTGTCATTGCGAGCCTGCCTGTCCGGTAGGCAGGGAGGAGTCAGCGACGACGAAGCAATCTCGCGATAATTAAAACGGGATTGCTTCGCTCCACTCCGTTACGTTCGCAATGACAATCGTTTGTATATTTGTAATTAAGATTTGTAATTCGTAGATATAAAAAAATCCGCTTCAAGCGGAGGAAAAAATTAACCCCGAATACTCGGGACTAAGACATCCTTCTTATGCTCGAAGATGAATGTTAATTAGTAAACCCCAGCACCTGTGTGTCTACCATTCATAAACAAAAATGAAAGTAGACATTAGGATTAATCCTTGCGCCTATTCATTTTAATAAACAGGTGTAGGGGTAAAAACCTAGCGGCATTCTGGCTCTCCCAATCCTAAAGTATTTGGAATGGGATTACAGTTACGGCATAGCCCCGGATTTAAACCGGCGTTTCCCGCTTTTCCCTTGTCATTCCCGCGAAGGCGGGAATCTAAAATTAATTGGAGATTCCCGCTTTCGCGAGAATGACAGTTGTGGATATTTTATAATTTAAAATTATTTTTGATTTTATTCTAAACGCTTATCAATAAAATTGCAACTATTGTTATTTATTGCCTTCCATTTCAGTTATCAGCTCTTTTGTTTTTCCGGCCGCGATTTGCTGAATAATATAATTGGCGTCCTTGGAAAAATTAGCGTCAGTCTCGCTCAACTTTTTAGCCGCTGCCGTTGCTTTGTCATTCTCGCCATTTTTCAAATAAAGTTTTATCAATTTCACCAACGTTGGCGCATCTTTTTCATTGGCAGTCAAAGCCAACTCCATCGTTTCAATCGCCGCGAGCAAATTTGCTTGATCTTCAAATTTATTAGCCAATAACAAGAAAAAATTATTGTTTG
The DNA here is from genome assembly GCA_041666885.1 of Patescibacteria group bacterium. GTDB lineage: Bacteria > Patescibacteriota > Patescibacteriia > Patescibacteriales > XYC2-FULL-47-12 > 1-14-0-10-43-11. The sequence continues at coordinate 1,405 of JBAYGB010000093.1, forward strand.
GCGGCGTATAATTGTGTGCTGGTAAAGTTTTAGCCACCTCCAAAGCCTGTTCCAACTGACCCGCCATCAAATATGTCTTGGCTAAATAATAATAACCGACACTGTATTGATTATTTATTTCCAAAGATTGCTGGACGGTTTTAATCGCTGATTCCGCCTGGCCGGAAAGAACATAAGTATCGGTCAAAGTATAATAATATTGCAAATGCTCGCGGCTTAATTCCAGCGCCTTTTGGCTAGCCTCTAAGGAAGACCGGATATATGTCGGGTCGTGGTAAACAATATAAGAAAAATTATTAATAATCGCCTGGCGATCATACAGTAAAGAGTTATCGGGATCTTTTTTTATTTCTTTATCCAAAGCCTGGCTTACTGCCGTCAAACTTTGTTTTATCAATGCCACTTTTGTCTGGTCGCTTGAAATCGTATAATAATTATTACCCAGTTGCGAAAGCTGATTGACGTAGGACATCAAAATATTGCGCGAAGGAATAATGTCATAGGCTAACGCTTCTTTAAACAAAGCGGTTGATTTTTCCAAATCCTGGCTGTACCCCATGGCTTCTATTACTTTGTTGCAAGCTAACGCTACTTTAATGTTAAGATTATAAGCGGCAGTCGCGATAATTACCATCGCTAATCCGGCGGCTATTTTTACGGCCGTTGATTTTTGGCTTTCATTTGCTATCAATATCAATTTATCTTTATGATAGCGATATTCAACAAAGGCGAGCAGCACCACAAAATAAATATACGAGTTCAAATCGTCAAAAACGAAAATCAAATGAATAAAATAAGTGACGGTTAAAGTAAAAAATATCAGCAGTTCATCCAATTTTATTTTTTCTTCGCGATAGCCTTTAATCAAATAATAGCCGATAAAAAACGGGAACCCCAAAAAAATAACAAACCCGACCAAACCGTTCATTACCAGCACGTCCAGCAACGCATTGTGCGAGCGGTCAAAGTAAGGTTCGGACGGCGCGATCAAATAATAATTGGCCGTAAAATATTTATTAAAAACCGTATTGTAGTTATCCATGCCCACGCCAAAAATCGGATGCTCTTTAAAACCCAGCCACGCCGCGCGCCAGCCGACCATCCGCGTTTCAATCGTGCCGCCGCTGAATTCAATCGTTGCCAGCCGGCGTAAAATTGAATTGCTTTGCGCTAATTTGCCGTTCGGATTTAAAAAAGCGTAGAAACAAATCAAAGAGCCGGCAATAATTACGATAGCAATGCCCGCTTTATAGCTTTTTTTACCGCCCAATAATATATACAACAGTCCGGCTATTAAGCCGCCCGCGATTAATCCCAAAGTGGTTCCCCGGATACTCGCCAAATTAAAAGCGAAAAAATCCAAAACGACGACCAGCGCGTAATAAACTTTTAACCATTTATTGTTGCTTTTGGCCAATAAAAATAAAGCGAAAAACAGGTTAAACAGCATGTAGATCGCAACGTAAGCCGAATTTCCCAAAGTGCTGATAATACGCCCCAAGCCGGCTTGGTATACTTGTATGCCTAAACCCGGATAATGCTGCGCGATACCGTAAACGGCAACGTAAATGCTGACCGCTAAAGACGCGTTCAAAAATATTTTCCATTCTTCGCCGGTAAAAAATCCGCGAATGAAGATATAAAATAAAAATAAATGCAGCAACGTAAAAATTCCCCACATCCGTTCAATGTCGGAAAACCAAGCCAAAGACGGGGAGAAACTGAAAAAACTGGAAATAATGTTAGTAACGACAAAAGCGGAAAACACTATCAAAAAATAATTGCTCTGTTTTACTATTTTCGGACGGTAAATGAAAATGATAACTAAAAAAATCAGCGACACCGCTTCAATCAACAGGCGAAAAAAAATCGTACGCGTGCTGATATAGGGAAATAAAAAATTATCAAACAGCACCAGCGGCGTTAAAGCAACCAGATAAAGCAAATATTTTATTATTTTGTCCAATTTGTCGGCGGATAGATACGAAAGCATAAAAAAAATTATTTGGTTTTATCGGCCGAAGCGGCCGAACTTATTTCGGCGGACAATTCTTTTATCACGTCTTTGTAACCTTGATTGTCCGGGTAATTATCGCTTAGCAATTGGTAGCATTCGACGGCTTCTTGGTTATATTTTATACTGCGCAAATAAGAACATTTGTCCAAAAAGAGATCGGCGCTTCCCATGCCCGCTTTTAGTCCGGCATCGTAAATCGCCAATATTTCGGCCGGCGATTTTTTCATTTTATACTGGTACATTTCCGCCAAGTTACGGTAAGGGTCGTCGTAGCCGGCTGTTATCTCAATTGATTTTTTATAATAGCTTTCGGCCAAATTGTAATCTTCCAGACTTTCCGCCACCCGTCCGGCGTTCCAATACAGCAATACGTTTTTTTCACCGAATGTTTCCATGCCGCTTTGATAAGTTTCCAAAGCTTTGGTATAAAAAAATTTGTCTTTGGTCAGATCTCCCAAGCCTTTCCATTCCATACCGATTAAAAACAGCCGACCCAGGTCAATTTTTCCTTCGGCTTTATCTTTGCTCTCCGCCGCTTTTATCTTTTCATATTTCGCGAGTAATTCCGATTTTCCTCCCAGCCTCTTTTTTACTTGGTAATCAAACGAAGAAAAATAATAAACCGCCGCGCCG
>JBAYGB010000094.1:0-4001 GCA_041666885.1 Patescibacteria group bacterium
AATATGGTCGGCTACACGGAAATGGAAGCCTATAACAAGCCGTTTATAAATTTTGTCGCCGACAAATATAAAAAAGCGGTCGTGGAAAAATACCAGGCCAGGATTGCGGGTAAAAAAGTTAACTCTAGATATGAAATTGAATTATTAAAAAAAGACGGGATGTCGTTTCCGGCGGAAGTGAACGCGTCATTGATAAATTTTGAAGGCCGGCCAGCTTCAATGTCGGTTATCAGAGACATAACGAAGGCGAAAGAAATAGACCAGATGAAATCGGAATTCGTTTCTTTGGCTTCGCATCAGTTACGCACGCCCCTTACCGGCATTAAATGGTTTTGCGAACTTTTGTTGGGAAATAAAGCCGGTGTCTTATCGGAAAAACAAAAAGATTATGTTAATCAAGTCGCTTTAAGCACCGCCCGCATGATGAATTTGGTGGAAGATTTGCTGGATGTCTCGCACATTGAAGCCGGCGAAAAATACAACGTGATTTTAAAAGCGGAAGACGCGTCCGCCATTATCCGAGAGGTCGTCGCGGAGCAACGGACATCGGCGCAGCATAAAAAAATCGCCGTTGAATTATCTTCGGGCTGTCTCGCCAAAACGATGGTTAAGGCGGATAAAAGTAAACTAACTCAAGTTTTTGGAAATTTATTGAACAATGCCATTAAATATACGAATGCCGGAGGAAAAATAATTGTCGGCTGCAAACCCGCGCCGGCAGGCATAACTTATTTTGTGAAAGACAACGGCGTGGGAATTCCGGCGCACCAGCTCAATAAATTATTTGAAAGATTTTTTCGCGGCGAAAACGTAGTCAGCACCGAGCCGGGCACGGGCTTGGGACTGTATATTGCGAAATACATAGTTGAAAGACACAAAGGCAGAATCTGGTGCGAAACCGAAATAAATAAAGGAACCGTTTTTTATGTTTATTTGCCAACATTATAATTTACCTCTAATTTTTTTATATGCAAAAAATTCTTATTGTGGAAGATGACAATATTTTGTCCAAAGCGGTTAAGGCGGCGCTGACGGAAGAAGGCTTTGAAACTTTAATAGCTGTAGACGGCGAGGATACGCTTATCAAAGCCAAAGAATTCAAGCCGGATTTGATTCTGCTTGACCTGATACTGCCGAAAAAATCCGGTGAAGATGTTTTGGCGGAGATAAAACAAGACGAAGAACTGAAATACATTCCGGTCTTGGTAACTACGGTCAAATCCGAACCGGAATCAATCAGCCGTTGCGTCGCTTTAGGCGCCAAAGGTTATTTTATAAAGGCGCATTATACTTTGGAAGAAATAGCCAAGGAAATAAAAAAAGTTTTAGCGAGTGGAAAATAATTCGCCGGCGATTTCGTTTTTTCGCCCAAAATAAACCCGATTTAACAAGCCGGGCGGTTATTTTTTACCCGGCCATTGAAAATAAAAGGCATTTTTGGTATGCTTAAATAAGTTAGTAAAGATATTTATGACTATTAAAAAATTGCCTAACTTACCTGCTCCCGGGTCAAAATTCAGAGCGACGACCGGGCTGGGAAATTTTGCCAAAAAACTAAAACTCGCGAGCCGCTGGGGCGAACTGAAAAACATTCAGGATAATTTGCCCGCCGTCAATCAGACGGTAAAAAAATATGAAAGTTATATAAAATACCGGGGCGGATTGACGCGTTTGCAAAAGCGGCAGGCTTGGCGGGATATCAAAACGGCGGATAAAAATATTACCGTTGAAGATAAGCGAGAAATAAAAAAAATATTGGATCACCTCGGCCAAGAGCGGCCGGAAGAGAAAAACATTTCCAAAACCGCGGAAAATAAAAAAGAAGCTTTTCCCGGTTTGTTTTCATTTAAACAGAAAGCGGAACCAAAACCGATACCTTATTATCGCCGCGCGTTAGCGACTGCTGACTCGGAAATAACCAAAAAAACCGGCGTGAGTATTTTTGATTCCCGCGGCGGCGCGAGCCAAGTAAGCGTTGATACGCGGGCGCAAGGCGGGAAAACGCGTTCCGGCATAAATCCGATAACCGGCGGAGTCAGCTCAATCAGTAGCGGCCAAAAGCCGTTGCCGGCGCGGCCGAGTATACCGTTGGCAAGATGACGACATTACCGCCCAAATGATAAATTTATACAGGATTATTTTTATATCGCAGCTAAAAAATAAAGTTAATCAGTTAATTGGTTAATCAGTTGTAAATATTTTATTTTTGAACAACTAATTAACTGATTAACCGATTAACAATTGTTTTCTAAATAAACGTACTCATTAGATAATAGTTTTTTTTAAATAAAGTTACATTATGGAAAGAATGATTATCTGCCTCTTCGGTCCGCAAGGGTCGGGCAAAGGCACGCAAGCAAAAATTTTAAGCCAAAAATTAAAATTGCCGCATATTTCCACCGGCGATTTGTTTCGGTTGGCGATAATTAATAAAACCGAATTGGGCAAGCAAGTGGAAGCGATAGTTAATGGCGGCGAGCTGGTGCCGGATGAGTTGACCTTTAATTTGTTAAAAGAGCGCATCGCCAATTTGGATTGCGCCGAAGGATTTATTTTGGACGGTTATCCGCGGACGGTAAAACAGGCCGAACTTTTTGACGCTTACCTAAAAATTTCCCAAGCTATTTTAATTGAAATATCGGATGAAGAAGCGACTAAACGATTGACCAGCCGGCGGCAATGCCCGCAATGCGGCGTTATTTATAATTTGTATACCGCGCCCAAACCGGCGGCTGATGAACTATGCTCTCAATGTAAAATTAAATTGGTACAACGCGCCGACGATACGGAAAAAGCCGCGCAGGAAAGATTGCAGCGCTATCATGCTGAAACGGAAACCTTAATAGATTATTATCAAGCCAAAATGATAAAAGTAAACGGCGAACAGACTATTGAACAAGTGGCCGCGGATATCGCCAAAAGCGTGGGGAGGATGCAGCTTAACCAGATGTTGGCATAATAGGTGTTAGGCGAATAATATTAAAATTTGTCATTCCCGCGAAGGCGGGAATCTAAAAATAGCAGGAGATTCCCGCCTCCGCGGGAATGACAGAACGAAGTTTGAGTATGATAAAATTAAAAACCAAAGAAGAAATAAAAACATTGAGAGAAGGCGGAAAAATTTTGGGGGAAATTTTATTGGCGGTCGCGGCGATTGCCGTGCCGGGCGCAAGCACGATGGACTTGGAAGAAAAAGCGATTAAATTAATAGAGAAGGCCGGAGGAAAGCCTTCTTTTAAAGGTTATAAGTCGCGTCAAGACAGCGCTTATTTTCCCTGCGCGTTGTGTACATCAATCAACGAAGAAGTTGTGCACGGGCTGTCAACGCCGGCGCGCTATTTAAGAAATGGCGATTTATTATGCTTGGATATCGGCATGCGCTACAAAAAACTTTTTACCGACACGGCTCTTACTGTCGGCGTGGGGGAAATTGACGAGCACAAAAAAAAATTAATCGCCGTCACGCGCGAATGTTTGGATTTGGCCATTCAGCAGTCAAAGCCGGGCAATAAACTGCTAGATATCGCCCGCGCCGTGCAAATCAACGCCGAAGCGAACGGTTTTGGGGTGGTGCGCGAATTGGTCGGCCACGGAGTCGGGCACGCGGTGCATGAAGAGCCGCAAGTGCCGAATTTTTACGATGGCGAAGATCCTGATTTGGATTTGGTACTTACGCCCGGTTTAGTCATCGCGATTGAACCGATGGTGACGGCCGGCGATTGGCGCGTTAAAACCGGCAAAGACGGATTTACGATTGTAACGAAAGACAAAAGTTTGGCCGCGCATTTTGAGCATACGATTGCGATAACGGAAGAAGGAAATATAGTAATAACGGCAGCCGAATAATCACATAACACATAACACATAACACATAACACATTTAGCCGTTATGCGTTACGCGTTATGCGTTACGCGAAAAAATATCTAGGAATTGACTACGGCACCAAACGAATAGGACTGGCGATCGGCGATTCAGAAAGCAGAACCGCCGTTATTTTTGG
>JBAYGB010000095.1:0-3997 GCA_041666885.1 Patescibacteria group bacterium
ATGCACGCGCTTTTATTCGGCGTGTTATCAATTTTAATCTGCGCTTTTTTGACGGATTTTTCTTTTGGCAAGGCAAAAAATAAATTATCGTTTTGGCGCGTATTTTATATCGCCGTATTTTTTTGTTTCGCCTATGGCATCACCGACGAATATCACCAAGGGTTTGTAGCGGGTCGGGATGTGAGTTATTATGATTTATTGTTTGACGTGATTGGCGGGGGAGCGGGGGCGGTGGTTTACTTTGTGTTTAATAATGCAAAGTTTATAAAATCCAAATTATCTCAAAATTCAAATTATTCCAAATCAAAGTCAAAATCCAAAATTTAAAATTTTGACATTTGTGCTTTTGGATTTGGTTTGGAATAATTTGGCATAATTTGAAACAATTTGGATTTTATCTGGATTCCCGCTTTCGCGGGAATGACGGCAAAAAATAATATGGCATTAAAGAATAAATTATTACTTCATGTTTGTTGCATCGGCTGCGGCGCGTATGTTTTGGAACTATTAAAAAGCGAATATGATATTACGCTTTATTTTTATAATCCAAACGTTGAACCGCGCGCGGAATACGATAAGCGCTTGCAGGAAGCGGCCAAAGTCGCCGCGCAATTCGGCGTTAAATTAGTAGAAGAAGAATATGACAACGATCATTGGCATGAATTGGTAATTGGGCACGAGCAGGATTTGGAGCGGGGAGAGCGATGCCGGATTTGCTATCGCGCGCGACTGGAAAAAACCGCGCGCTACGCGCAGGCGAATAAATTTAATTTTTTTACTACGACTTTGACTATTAGCCCGCATAAAGACGCGGAGGCGATTAATAAAATCGGTTTGGAATTAGGTGAAAAATATGGCGTCGCTTTTTTAGCGCGCGATTTTAAAAAACAAGACGGCTTTAAAAAAACCTGCGCGCTTTCGCACGAGTTGAATTTATACCGGCAGGAATATTGCGGGTGCGGGTATAGTTTGAGGGATATGCTGGCGAGGAAGAAATAATTTTTGAAAAAGAAAAAGAGGCAAATTTTAATAAATTTGCCTCGCGTTTTATGGATTAAATTATTTACTGAATAATAATAATCCAAAAAAGCTTGTTTCCGTTGCCATTAAAACGGTCGATAATAATATAATTATCACTGAATTTGATTGATATTCCTTCAATTTCGTTAGCATCTCCGTTATGGAAAGACGTTGGCAAGTCCAATAGACCATCGGAACAAGATATATGTATTGCTGCCGTTTTTTCACCCTCAGATTTGCAAGTGGTTATTTTTTCCATTTGTTTATCTTTTTCTTCTTTTGGCGTAAAACCATATAACTCATTCATACTAATGAGGGAAAATTTTTTCCCTTCAAGAAGATTACGCAATCTTACCGCAATCTCCTCAACGTTTTCAACCGAAAGAATAATCTCTTTATTTTTCATATCAGCAACTCCTTTGTTTTTTTAAGATCTATTTTTGATATATTAATTTATATCATATTTTATATTTTTTGTCAAGATGTGTTAAAAATAAGCATATGTTATACTGAAATCAGTTAGAAAGTTTATAAAGTTGTGTTACTTTTAACTTTACAAACTTTCTAACTTTATAAACTTATTTATGAACATAGAAGACTTTTTTAAAATTGCCATTGAAAAAGGCGCGGCCGATTTGCACTTAGCCGGTGGCTCGATGCCCGCGGTCAGAATCGGCGACCAGCTGATTAAAATCGCTGACGCGCCATTGAACGGCAAAGAGTTAGAAGAAGCGGCGTTGGCGCTTTTAAGCGAGAATCAAAAAAATTATTTTTTAAAGCATAAAGAGCTTGATTTCGCGCGTGAAATATTAACCAGCCGCTTCCGCATCAATTTGCATTGGCAAGAAGAAAAAATCGGCTTGACCGCGCGCGTAATTGCCAAAGAAGTTCCGGCGCCGGATAAACTGGGGATTGGCGAAACGCTTTATAACTTAACGCATCTGCGCGACGGATTGATTTTAGTCGTCGGCACTTCCGGCAGCGGCAAAAGTTCCACGCTCGCCGCAATGCTAGATATCATCAACACCGAACGGAAAAGCCATATTATTACGATTGAAGACCCGATTGAATTTTTATTTATTGAAAAACAAAGCGTAATTGAACAGCGCGAACTCGGTACCGATACCAATTCTTTCGCCGAAGCGTTAAAGTCCGCTTTGCGCCAGGATCCGAACATTATCATGGTCGGCGAAATGCGCGATCAGGAAACAATCGCGGCGGCGATGACCGCGGCTGAAACCGGACATCTGGTTTTATCAACTTTGCACACCTCTAACACGCCGGAAACGATTCAACGCATTACGGATTTTTATCCGGCGGACAAACGCCAGCAGGTTTTAAACCAGCTCGCGTCAAATTTGCGCGCGGTAATCGCGCAGGAATTATTGCCAACCGTTGACGGCGGCCGGGTGGCGGCGCGCGAAATTATGGTCAACAATTCCGCGGTGTCAAACTTAATCCGCGCCGGTTCAATTGACCAAATTATGACCGCGATTCAAACCGGCGCGTCGGACGGCATGATAACGATGAATCAGGCGATTGATAAATTATTGGCGCAAGGATTAATTGACCAAAAAGTGGCGGAAAATAGAAAGAGGGATTTGGAAACCAAGTCTGTTTATTATTGAAGTGAAATATTGACACGAAACCACAAAAAGATGCGAATGCCGCAAAATAAAATTTTCACGAAAAATATTTTTGTGGCATTCGTGTAATTGCATGAGCTATTAAATACATACGAAGAGTTTGTGTCAAGGGTTTGATAAAGTATAAAGTCCGTAAAAAGTTAATTGAATTCCATTATGAATATAGAAAAATGGCAAGACATAACAAATTTAATAAAGGATAAATTTGAAATTGAAGACGAAGGGGAAGAAGAGCTGGAAGATATACCGGATGGTAAAATTGAATTTATTATTTTTTCCGAACCTTTGGGACGGATGCGTTTGGAATATATCACCAAACCGGTTATTTTGGATAAAAAAACCATCGGTTCAAAAAGAATCGGTTCCGACACGGCGGTGCAATATATTTACAGCGATACGGAAGTCGCCAATATTTTTAAAGCGTACAAATGGAACGCGGACAGCGAGATGTGGGAAGAAATGGAGAAGGAAAGTTTGGGAGGATTTAGCGTGTAAAAGAGTTGATTAGTTAAACGGTTAATTAGTTAAGTAGTTGGATTATATTTTATTTGCTACAAAATATGGCAACTGGTTTAGAAAATCTGAACATATACAAACTCGCTGTTCGTTTAGAGAAATTTATTCATCGGGTAACGAATGAAAAATTTCCCAGCGATGAGAGGTATAGAAGTGTCGATCAATTAAAACGTTCATCATCGTCCGTGGCGGATAATATCGCAGAAAGTTATGGAAGATATTATTTTAAAGATAAAGTAAGGTGTCTTTATATTGCACGCGGCGAAGCAGAAGAAACTAAAAGTGGAATTGCGCGAGCGCAGGGAAAAGGATTCATATCCAAAGAAATCGCTGATTTTAGTTGCAATAAATATGCCGAATTATTGCGAGGAATAAATAGTTATATTAAATTTATTAGCAAAAGCTATAAAATTTTAAAATAAATTATTTAATAATAAAAACCATTTAACTAATTAACTGTTTAACTAATCTAATCAACCCTTATGAACATCATCCCACTTATTATCATCGTTATTCTCGCCGCTCTGGCTACCTTGCGCCAGGTAAATCAATATGAACGCGGCGTTTTGTTTACACTTGGAAAATTTACGCGTATCGTGGAACCGGGCTGGCGGATAGTCGTGCCGGTGTTTCAATCAATGGTAAAAGTGGATATGCGCGTCAAAGCGGTGGATGTGCCGGATCAAAAAGCGATTACGCGCGATAACGTATCCGTTACCGTGAACGCGGTAATTTATTATAACGTGCAGGACGCGGCTAAAGCGATTATTGAAGTGGAAGATTTCCGTTACGCCATGAGCCAGATGGCGCAGACG
>JBAYGB010000096.1:0-3903 GCA_041666885.1 Patescibacteria group bacterium
AAAATTACGCGCTCGCGTTTTGCCAAAAATTAATAAATTTTATTGTTAATCATCGTTTGGCTGTTAGCCTTTCTTTTTTATTAACGATTTTAATTTTTGCGCCGCTAGTCGCTCTGCCGCGCGTTTTGGACAAAGAGTATCAAGGGATTAATATAATTCCTTTCGGCTCGGACGCGCATGCTTACTTATCGCGAGGAAGAGAAGTTTTGGACGGGAATAAATTGGGTAGCCCCTTTATAAGAGAAGGAAAAAATGAAGCGGATTCGCTCGTTTCTTACAGTGAGTATGTATTGCTTACTCCGGTAAAGCTGTTGGGTTTAACTCAAACGACGGATATCGTAACGCTTTATTATATTTACGGTTTTGCCGGCGTTTTTTTTCTCATCTTGCTTATTTATTTTTTAGTTTTGCAATTATCCGGCAATAAATTAGTATCAATTGCCGCCGCGGTGTTTGCTATCGGCGGGTATTCAATAGTTTATCATAAAGCATTATTTTATTCTGATTTCAATGTTTACGCGCGGATGATTTATCCCTACGTCAGTTCGCTGGTTTTATTTTCGTATTTTAATTTACTGGTAAAAAGCTTAAAATCGGACAAATTAAATTATAAAATTTTTACGGCCGTAATTTTTGGTTTGATGTTTTATGTTTATTTTTACACCTGGACATTCACGCTGGCTTTTAACGCCACCTTGTTATTGATTTTTTTGGTTAAGAAAGATTTGTTGTCGGCAAAAAAGATGATATTTATAAGCGCCGTCGGTTTGGCGCTCGGCTCTTATAATATAGCCAGACTTTTTTTAAGGCTGGGTTCGGAAATGGGGGCGCAGTTGGCGTATTATAACTGGCTGTCGTACGGTCACGGGCCGATTTTTAGTAAAATCGGATTTTTGACTTTAATTATTTTTGCCGTTTTTTGGTATCGGCAAAGAAATGACAAGAATTTACCTTTGATCGCAGCCATAATTTTAAGCGGTTGGGTTTCCCTGAATCAGCAAATAATCACCGGCCGGATGCTGGAGTACGGCCATTATTATTTTTATTTTATCGTTCCGTTATCAATCATCGTCAGTTTTTACATGGTTTGGCAAATTTTAAAAAACGAAAAATTTAAAAAATATTTGTTTATTTTTTTAATCGCCGTAGCTTTTATCAATACGGCCGGAGGTCAATACCGATCCTTTTATTCGGTGCTTAAAGCGGAAAAATATCAGCAAAATTTTCGTCCGCTGATTGATTTTTTAAACCGAGATAAAGCGCCGGCCGTGATTTTATCAACCCGAGACATTTCGCTTTTATTTACGGTTTATACGCCGCATGATTTATTTTGGTCTAACACGGCCACGCTGACCAACATACCTTTCCAGAGAATCAAAGACGCTTTTTTCGTTTACGCCTATTTAAATAAAGATTCCCGTAATAATTTTTCCCGCTATATCATTCAAATAATGGCCGATGACAATAATAATACTTATTTCAAATCGGATTACCGGGATATTGAAGGTTTTTTGTCGGGGGATGATTATTACGCCTACATTAAAAAAATAGCGACTCGCGATCAAATATTGAATCAAAAACGGCTGGAAATAGTTGACCAATTAAATAAGGAATACAGCGCGGCGGTTTTAACCGGCGACGGCATTAACCAGTTGCTTAAAAAATACGGAGTCAATTATCTTGTTTGGGATAAGAATATCAACCCCGAGTGGGACCTTAGCGATATCCGCGGACTTAAACAACTGACGTCGTACAATAATATTTATTTGTACAGTTTAAATCAATAATTGGCGGTTGGTTGGTAACTTTTATAAAAAAAAACAGTTTACCGAAAGAAAGCTGTTTTTTAAAATTTTATTAAAAATTTTTATTTGGAGATTAGCTTTTCATAAAAATCAAGCCATTGTGTTTGATATTCATTTGATTTCAGTTGCGCTAAAGTTTGCTCGCCGCCGGCGACTAATCTTTGCGCCAAGTTTCGGTCGGCGGTAAGCTCACAAATCGCCCGCGCTAATTTTTCCGGGTCATTTGCCGGAACCAACAAACCGTTATAACCGTCGCTGACAGTCTCCGTTAGCGCTTCCACCGCTGAAGCGATTAGAGGTTTTTTGGCGGCGAAAGCCTCAACTGCCACTAAGCCGAAGCCTTCATACCGGGAGGGGACAACCACCAAGGAACATAGCTCGTATATTTTTTGCAAAGTTTGGCTGTTAATTTTACCGAAAAAAACAATTTTATTTTTAATGTCCAAATCGGCCGCCAATTTATTAAAATATTCGGGCGGAACGGACGCGGAAGGAGTGACGACGACAAAAAAAGGCATAAGGCTTTTATCTATCAACGCCGCCGCTTTTAAATAAACGTCCCACCCCTTGCGTAATTTAAGTTGCCCCACGAATAAACAAGCGGGGGAGCCTCGGAGCGCCTCAATTTTTTTTACGGTTTCAGTATCGTTTGATTCAACTTGTTCTTCAACGGCGTTTATTTGCCAGCGGGCATCATCAAAAAAATAAGGCAAATAGACATAATTTTTTAAGCCTAATTGCTTAGCAAGCGGCAGATTATGTCGGGAAACAAAAACAATTTTATCAGCATGAGTCAGCGCCCAATGGTAAAAATAATTTTTAAGGTTAATTCGTAGCGGCGCCGTTCGGTTAATGAACGATTTGGCAAAAATTTGTTTTAAACTTAAAACCAAGCCGTTTGGTTCCAAGTCTTTGCCTAAAGGATCGTCCCGGTCGGTAACTAAATAGTGGTCGTGAAGCAAACCATACTCAGTAAAAATAAACGGCCGGGCCGATAATTTCGCTAAAATCGCCGTTAGCACTCCCAGCCGGTTGTTTCTTAAATTATAAATATGGATAACGGCGGGCCGGTTGAAAATCAATATTTTCAACAGCAGATATACTCCTCGCGCCAAATATTGATAGCGGTGGATTTTTATGCCATTAAACGAACTCGGCTCGTTTAATTTATCTTGGCGGCGAGTCAAACCGATTACCCGCCAATTGTTTTTTGCCAACAGCCGGGCGGTTATAAACTCCATGAAATTCGTCAGACGACCATTGAAACCGTAAGGCGCGACAATTAAAATTTTTTTATTAGGCAGCATGTTTTTTTAACAATAAATTAGCATATCCGGTGCGGTACCAATCCAAACTCTCAATGTTTTTTAAAGCCAATGTTTTTGTTTCGGCGTTGGGAAAAATTTGTAAAATTTCAAACCCGTAATTTTTAATTTTTTGCAAAAATTCAAACGGATCTACCTCGGCTGATTTTAAAGCTTGGGGCGAAAATTCCATGATTACCGATAAATTATTAGTTTGAGCAAATAATTTTTCCATACCCCGGAAAGCGAAAGGTTCGCCGCCTTCGATGTCTATTTTTATCGCGTTAACGTTTAAATCGCGCTGGCTGACAAAATCATCAAGACTGACGGCCGGTACGCTTATCTCGTCAGCGTTGTCCGTCGGAATTACGCTGTGGCAACCGGTGCTGTTTTTTATTTTATAAAATTTAATAAAGCCGCTATGATCAGACACAGCCTGCGGCACCAACACGACATTGCGGCGACGTTCGGTATTTTTTTTCAAAATCTTGAAATTATCAGAGTCGGCTTCAAAAGCGTAAACCCGGCCTTGCGGTCCCACGAGCTTCGCGAAGAGGGAAGTGTAGTAGCCGATATGGGCGCCGATATCCACAACCGTCATGCCTGGACGAATTATTTTTTTAAATACCGCCACCGTTTCTTTCTCATATAAGCCCAATAACATTTCCAGTTTCCAATCCCAGGAAAATTTTGCCGGAAAATAAAATTGGCGCGCCCGAGCCAACAGACCGACTAAAAAATTAAGCGTCTGATGTAATGTTTTGTCTAACACCTTGGAATGAAAAAATCGTCGG
>JBAYGB010000097.1:0-3884 GCA_041666885.1 Patescibacteria group bacterium
TCAAATGGGCGAACTGGTTCCGGTGGAAATCACGGTTTATAAAGACCGCAAGTACGATTTTATCACCAAAAAACCGCCGGCGTCCGAATTATTGAAAAAATACGCCAAAGCGCAAAAAGGTTCCGGCAAACCGCTGACGGAAAAAGTGGGAACGATAACACGCGCGCAATTAAAAGAAATCGCGGAAATAAAAATGTCGGATTTGAACGCGAACGACGTGGATGCGGCAATGAATATCATCGCGGGAACAGCAAGACAGATGGGAATAGAAATCAAGTAAAAAGTTAAAAGTAAGAAGTAAATCCCACAAAAATTATTATAAAATTACTGTTCAATTATTGTTTAATTTCTAATTAATAACTAAGTGGAAGATTAATTAACGTTAATCGCTATCACCACAACTAAGCTGCATAATTTATGTATTCGCAATTAGCGGATTAGCATTTATTCGCAGATTAGCATCACACTTATGTCCAAAAGAATGTCCGAATTGAAAAAACTGGTTGATAAAACCAAAAGCTATCCGGTAGCGGAAGCGGTCGCGTTGACAAAAAATACTTCCCGAGTGAAGTTTGACGCCAACGTTGAACTGCATGCCCGTTTGAGCATTGATCCGACCAAGAGCGAACAGCAAGTGCGCGCGTTCGTTACTTTGCCTAAAAGCGCGGGTAAAAAGAAAACGATCATCGCTTTTGTCGGCGCGGCTGATGAAAAAGCGGCCAAAGAAGCCGGCGCGGATATTATTGGCGGCGAGGAATTGGTTAAAAAAATAATTGAAACCAAAAAAACCGATTTTGACATCGCGGTCGCGACACCGGAAATGATGAAATCGCTTGCTCCGGCGGCTAAAATTTTGGGTCCGCGCGGCTTAATGCCTTCGCCGAAAAACGGCACGGTGACACCGAATGTTAAAACGGCGATTGAAGAAATAAAAAAAGGAAAATTGGAATTTAAAAACGATGCCGGCAAAAACGTGCATTTGGTTATCGGTAAAATCTCTTTCACCGAGGAAGAATTGGTTGCTAATTTTAACGCGGCATTGGAAGCGATTCGTAAAGCGAAACCGGCGAGTTCCAAAGGCACTTACCTGCAAGGTGTAACTATTTGTTCAGGCATGGGGCCGGGAATAAAAGTACAGTTGTAAAACAGTTTTAAGTTGTAAGTTTTAAGTTCTAAAAAAAATATGAGGTCTGTATACCTCATGTTTTTTTGTTTGACGATGAAAATGATATATGTTAATATGCCATAAAATCTTATTTCTGTGGAAAGGAAAAAATCTCATGAGAAATATTATATTTTGGGCAAGTTTTATTTTTTCCGTTGTTTTTTGTTATGGTCCATTTTTCATCAAAGATTTACCTTTGCCTCCGGACCTTATATTTACCGGCGCTCTATGGTTATTTTTTTTCTGGAATTCCTGCGCTTACTTAGTAATCAAGCGCCCGGATTTTATTGGACTCCTAATGCATCACAAATCATCAGAATAGCCACATACACCAGCTCTTTACGCCGCAATCTTTTTTAAAAGACTGTGGCGTCTTTTTTTGCTTTTTTAGTTTTTTAAAATTAAATCGCTTAAAATACCCTGATTTACTTGATAATTTTTAAATTTGCTCTATTCTGCCCAATTTGATAAAATGTAATGACCTTTTACTTCCTAAATAAAAATTCCATGACAGAATGTAATTTATGCGAAGCTTCTTCCGGCCGGGTAAATCTGAGAAACCCGAAGACTTCCCGGTTTACCTGGGACGAAACTTTTATGAACTTAGCCGCGATCGTAGCTAAACGGGCGGCTTGCAAATTTCATGAAACCGGCGTGGTATTTGTGGATAATAACCATCGCATTATCTCCATGGGTTATAACGGCCCGACGGAGGGCGATTATCATTGTATTGATATCGGTTGCGCCAAAGTCGACGGCAATCCGATCACCAAAAAATTAGAACGCTGCCGCGGAGCTCACGCGGAAATGAACGCTATCGTTAATGCCCAGGACACGCGCCGCCTGCGAGGCGCCACAATGTACGGCATTTTACTCCCCTGCTATGATTGTTTAAAAATTTTAAATAACGCCGGTATCGCTGAAATCGTTTATTACGAAGAGTACAAAAGAATAAAAGAGGGCGGCAAAGAAGAAGAGCGAGAAAATGAAATTTGGCAATTAGCTGAAAAAAAAGGCATTAAAATTAGAAAGTATACCGGTAAACTATACATATGATCTTAGGCATAAAAAAACTACACGAGTTGGTTAAGGAAATAAAACTGGTGGAAAATCTCTGCGAACGGGAAATAAATAATCCCGAAGGCGCGGGTTTTGATTTGCGCTTGGCGGAAGTGTACGAATTGGAAGGCGCCGGATTTTTAGGCGTTGAAGAAAGAGACACGCCGAAAATAAATTTGGCGGCCAAAGATGACGCAAGCAAAGCGGAAGCGGAAAATTTTTTTATCTTTGAGCCGGGCAAATATTATTTGATCAAAACCATGGAAAAAGTAAACTTACCCACTACCCTATCCGGCATAATTTTTCCGCGCACCACTATGTTCCGTTCAGGCTTGGGTTTATTCAACGGTGTGGTCCAACCCGGCTATTCGGGTGAACTTACTTTCGGTTTATGCAATTTGGGCAAAAGCGATATTAAAATTTCTTTTGGCGCCCGCATCGTCCATATCACTTTTCATGAAGTTTTGGGCGAAGGAAACCAATATCGCGGCCAATGGCAAGGCGGACGCGTAGCGACAGACGGTAAAGAAGTTCAAGTGTAAATAATTTAATAATATGTCAAACCAAAATCACCCCGAATACCAATATCTAAATTTACTTAAAGATATAAAAGAAAACGGCTCGGATAAAAAATTATTTTTTACGCCCGAAGTTTTGGCGGATTACAAAAATAAAGGAGAAGAGCCGCCGGCGATCAGATCGGTTTTCGGCCGCCAGATACGATTTGATTTAACGAAAGGATTCCCGCTGTTAACCACCAAAAAAGTTTTCATTCGCGGCATTATTATCGAATTGCTTTGGTTTTTGCGGGGCGATACCAATATTAAATTTTTAGTTGATAATAATGTACATATTTGGGATGAATGGGCTTATAAAAAATACCGCAAATATTGTTTAGCTAATAATTTAACTTGTCCGGACCAGGAAAATTTTATCGCTAAACTAAAAAACGAGCCCGCGGATAGCGACTTTGTAAAAAATTGGGGGGATTTAATTTGCGTTTACGGAAAAATGTGGCGGCGCTGGCCCGCGTCTGACGGACGGCAAATAGACCAACTGGGCTGGTGCATTCAAGGCTTAAAGGACAAACCGTTCCGCAAATCATACGTCGTTTCCGCGTGGAATCCGGATTTTATTTACGCAATGGCTTCTCCCGGCAACGCCAATGAGGTGCCGCCTTTCTGCCATACCACTTTTCAATTTCAAGTCACGGGCGAAGGCGTGCTTAACTTGGGTCTTTACCAGAGAAGCGCCGATTCTTTTTTAGGAGTCCCCTTTAATATCGCCAGCTACTCGTTGTTATTGATGATGGTAGCCCAAGTTACCGGGCTTAAAGCGGGAGAATTTGTCCATACTTTTGGCGATGTGCATATTTATACCAACCATTTTGATGCGGTTAACGAACAATTAAGCCGCGAGCCGAAACCTTTCCCCGTAATGAAATTGAATCCGGATATAAAAAATATTGATGATTTTAAATATGAAGATTTTACTTTGGAAAATTACGACCCGCATCCGGCGATTAAAGCCGAAATCGCCAATATCGGAGGATTTTAACTTATGATCGCTATTATCGCCATTGTGGCTAAAAATCGCGCCATCGGCTTAAAAAATAAATTGCTTTATGATATCCCGGAAGACATGGCGCACTTTAAAGAAA
>JBAYGB010000098.1:0-3875 GCA_041666885.1 Patescibacteria group bacterium
ATATTTCGCTTTATCGGGATAACACCTTAATAGCTACCGTGCGGGATTTGCAAAATCAGAAAGCGATTTTTAATTTAAGTAAAAATGTTATTACGGTCGCGAACAATAAGCCGGTGGAATTAACGCTCAAAGCGGATATTTTAAAAGGCGAAGGTTCAACTTTAAAATTTGTGCTTGATGGTCCGAGTGACATTAAAATTAAAGGCCTGACGCAAGGATTTAATTTAACGGTTGCCGGAGTGTCGGAAAATTTTCCCATCGGTTTGGGCGGAAATGATAATTATAACAAAGTGGTGTTTAAGCGAAGCGGCATCGGTTTGATCGCGTCCAAACTGGAAGATGAGGATACGGAAATTTTTCGCGCGCAGGAAAATACCATTTTGGGGGAATTTGAACTGCGCAATATGGGTGAAGACATTTATCTGCAGCGCGTAAAATTGCAATTGGAAAAATTCAACGGCGCGCCCGATATTGATAATGATATTTCTCTGATGGATACTAAGACTAAAACCGTAATCGCGACCTTAGACAAAACAAAATTGGCCGGCGGGGTAGTGGCGGATTTGAGTTTGGGTAATTATAAAATCGCCGCTAACGCCACGCTCAGTTTTTGGTTGGTGGCCAAAGTTCCGGAAAGCGCCCAAACCAACAATGCCTATCGTATTAATATTCAGGAGTTAAAATATAATATCGGTTTGGATAATTCCACTTACGCGCAAGCGGTAAACGCCCTGGGTCAACTGATGCGCGTCTACGCGCCGCGCCTTACTATCAACGCGGATACGCTCGCGAACGCCGGCGCGGACATAGCGGGCAAGGACGAAGTGGAGTTAAGCAGTTTTAAACTGGAAACATCAGCCGATGAGCGAGTAAAAATCACCGGCATGGTTTTGAGTTTGGTTCCCGCTTCCGACGATGTAACGTATGCCGGCGGATTTTCGGAATTGGCTTTATATTCCGGCGGCCGAATTTCATCGCCCCTGTCCCAGCCCAATTCCCGATCTTATACTTTTTCCAATCTGAATTTTTCCATTTCCGCCGGCGCGACCGTTAATTTAAAAATCAAAGCGGATACGGCCACAATCACCGCCGGCAAAAACGTGCAGTTTAAAATAGAATCAATCACCGCCGAAGGGTATTCCAGCCGCGCGCCGGTAAGTATTATCGGCGAAGGTACTATCAGCAATGCGGTTAAAATAAATCCGGCGAGCGGAAGTTAAAATCGGAAAAATTTTAAAATCAAGGAGGCCGCGGCATAAAAATAATGCAGTGGCCTTAAATTTTTATTTAAACCCGCAAATACTATGTCCGATAAAATAACCATCAGTTTGTTAATTTATAACGGCGCCGGCTACTTGCCGTTTTGTTTAACTTCTTTATTCAGCCAGTCCGATCAAAATTGGGAACTGGTTATTTTGGATAACGGTTCAAACGATAACAGCGGTGTTGTCGCCGCGGAAATTTGCGGCAGGCGGGAAAACGTTAAAATTTTGCCGCCGGAATCAAAAAACATCGGTTTTGCCGCCGGACATAATAAAATCATTAAAACTTGCCGGTCGGAATTTATTTTATTATTAAATCAAGACATAATTTTGGAGCCGGATTATATCTCAAAATTAAGAGAATTTATGGAAAATAATCCGCGCATTGGCGCGAGCGCGGGCAAAATTTTGCGCTGGAATTTTAAGTACGCGCCTAAATTGACGAACGCGGGCAAAACCGATATCATTGACACAGCCGGTTTGCGCCCCAGTCGCGCTTTTAAAATAATTGATATCGGCGCGGGCGATAAAGACAACGGACAATATGACGATATTAAAGAGGTATTCGGCGTATCCGGCTGTTTGCCGCTTTATCGCGTAAACGCCTTGGCGGCAGCGGAATATTTGGACGAACGATTTTTCAGCTACAAAGAAGACGTTGATTTGGCTTTTCGTTTACAAGCGGCCGGTTGGCGCGCTTTTTGCGTCGGCGGCGCGGTTGCCTATCACGACCGCAGTATTTTTGGCAGCGAAGCGGCCGGGGAGTTAGGCGTCATCAGCCGGCGTCAAAGCCGTTCCGATTTCGCCAATTATTTTTCTTACCGCAATCAGCTTTTTTTATTGATTAAAAATTTAGCCGCCGTTGATTTTGTCCACTACGGCGTTTTTATTTTTTGGTACGAGCTGAAAAAATTTTTTTATATTTTATTATTTGAACAGCGTTCACTATCCGCATGGCTGGAAGTTTTTAAACAATGGCCGCAGCTATTGAATGAACGAAAAAAAATAAAACCGAAGAGCGTGAGAAAATGGATAAAATGACGAACAAGTTTATTTTGTCATTCCCGCCCGTCTCGCCGGAGCATAGCCGAGGCGGACGAAAGCGGGAATCTCACATTTATCTTTAGATTCCCGCTTTCGCGGGAATGACAGTAAAAAAAGTATTTCGTAATTGATAATTCGTAATTGGTAATTGATTAGGTATGAATATTTCTTTCATCATTTTAAACTATAAAACCAAGGGTCTGCTCAAAAATTGCCTCAAAAGCGTTATTGAGTCCGGTTTGCGCGGTTTAAGTTACGAAATAATAGTGGTGGATAATAATTCCGGCGACGGTGTTAAAGAAATGCTCGCGGAGCATTTTGCCGGCGTTATTTTTATTCAGAGCCGATATAATCTGGGCATGGGAGCGGGTAATAATTTGGGCATTCGGCAGGCGCGGGGAAAATATGTTATAATTTTAAACCCGGATACGGTTGTTTTTCCGGACGCGATGATTAAACTTTATGACTTTATGGAAAAAAACACTCGCGTGGGAATAGCCGGACCAAAATTGATCAACCCGGACGGCAGTTTGCAATATACCCGCTGCCGTTTTCCGTCTTTTTTAACGCCGATGTACCGCCGCACGCCTTTGCGGAAATTAAAATCGGTCAAAAAAAAGCTGGCTGATTATTTAACCAAAGATGAGGATTACGGCATCGCGAGCCGCGCTGACTGGCTCTATGGCGCCTGTTTGTTTATTCGCCGGAGCGCTTTGGATAAAATCGGTTTGTTTGACGAGCGGTTTTTTTTGG
This sequence comes from Patescibacteria group bacterium, assembly GCA_041666885.1. Lineage (GTDB taxonomy): Bacteria > Patescibacteriota > Patescibacteriia > Patescibacteriales > XYC2-FULL-47-12 > 1-14-0-10-43-11. The sequence continues at coordinate 3,060 of JBAYGB010000098.1, forward strand.
GATTTGAAGACACGGATTTATGCCGGCGGGCAGGGGAGGCCGGTTATGAAGTTTGGTATTATCCGGCGAGCGTCATTATTCATTATCCGCACCGTTTTTCCGGAGAAAATAATTGGCTTACCGGTATTTTAAACAGAAGCGTCAGAATACATATTAAGAGCTGGTTGAAATATTTCGTTAAATTAAAAATAGAGAAAGTAAGAAATGAGAAGTAAGAACTAAGAATTATCAGTAGTAGAAATTAAGAAATTGTTCCATTGCCGGATTAACTTTAAATTTTTTTAACAATTTAACAATCAGCGAGTGAAACGAGCGGCAACAATGGAACAATATAAAGTTAAATATTTTTATCATCTGGCACGATGATTTTTGTTAGAAAATTAAATTTGTACTAACTCATTGAACTTTTATGTTTGCCAAACGCATTGGAATAGATCTCGGAACAACCTATACGCTGGTGCATCTGCCCAAGCGCGGTATTGTAATTAACGAACCGTCGGTGGTCGCGATTTCTTTAACCGACCACAAAATTTTGGCGGTGGGCAACGAAGCGAAAGAAATGGTCGGCCGCACGCCGGAAACAATCGTCGCCATCAAACCGCTGAAAGACGGCGTAATCGCCGATTATAAAACGACTGAGGCGATGCTGCGTTATTTTGTAAATAAAGCGCTGGGCGGCATGCGTTTATTCCGGCCGGAAGTGATGATCGCGGTGCCGGCGGGAATTACTTCCACCGAGCGCCGCGCGGTAACGGACGCGACGATTGCCGCGGGCGCCAAAGCCGCCTACATTATCAAAGAGCCGGTGGCGGCCGC
>JBAYGB010000099.1:0-3828 GCA_041666885.1 Patescibacteria group bacterium
ATGTTATGGATAAATGGATAACAGCGCGGCTGGAAGAAACCAAAAAAATCGTTACGGAAAAAATGGATAACTATGATTTGCACGCGATTCGGGAAATTCCTCCTTTTATCAATGATTTATCAACTTGGTATGTACGCCGTTCACGCGACCGGTTTAAAGGTGAAGATGAAATAGATAAACTGCGCGCGCTAAAAACATTGCGGAGAACTTTGTATCATCTGGCTCGCATTATGGCGCCATTTTTGCCTTTCATCGCCGAACATATTTATCAGGAATTGGGCGCCGATGTTGAATCAGTACATTTAAAAAGCTGGCCGCAAGTCAGGGAGGAGTGGATTGATGAGGAAGTTTTGAATAAAATGGAGGCGGTTAGAAAGATTGTGGAATTGGGTTTGGCTAAACGTGATGAGGTAGGGATAAAAGTGCGTCAACCGCTTTCGGAATTACGAATTACGAATTACGAATTACGAACGGAATACGAAGAACTTATTAAAGATGAATTGAATGTAAAAATTATTTCACCATCACCATCACCGTCACCATCACCGTCACCTTCGCCGTCGTCGTCACCTTCATCTTCACTATTTGATATTGAACTTATTACTACAATAACTCCGGAATTAAAACAAGAAGGCGTTAAGCGTGAACTGGTACGCACGATTAACAATTTGCGCAAAGAGGCGGGGATGACGATTCAGGACAGAGCAGTTATTTATTATCAAACAGATTCAAAAGACATTAAAGAAGTTTTTATTAAGTTTGATGAAGAAATTAAAAAAGAGACTTTGGCCGACGATTTGCAAGTTGGCGCTGGCGAGCCGGTGAAAATTAACGGCGAAGATGCGGAGTTGAAGGTTGAAAAAAAGTAGTTTTGTCATTGCGAGAAGCCTGTCTGCCGATAGGCAGGTCCGCGACGAAGCAATCCCGTGTTTTATGCGCTGACAGCGGGATTGCCACGCTTCGCCGCCCAAGGCGACTCGCTCGCAATGACATTAAAAGATATATGAAAATAACCAAAAAAATTTGGCCGCAATATTTTCAAGAAATTGTTGACGGCCGCAAAAATTTTGAATTGCGCTTGGCGGATTGGGAATGCGCACCCGGCGATATTTTGATATTGCAGGAATGGAATCCGGAAACAAAAGAATACACCGGCCGGGAAATAGAAAAAGAAGTCGCTTATGTTTTAAAAACCAAAGACATTGATTTTTGGCCAAAAGAAGAAGTAGCTGAATACGGCTATCAAATTATTGCTTTGAAATAAAAAATATTACCTTATGCAAAATATCCCATACGACAAAAATAAAATCGGCAAATTCTTGGGCTGGGGTGGCGAGCACCTCGTTTTTGATTATGGCGACGGCCAAGTCATTAAATTTTCCTTGCACGTTTGTTTAGCCGGTAAAAAAGCGGTAAGAAAGTTAAAACGGGACTACGAAATGGGACAGAAATATTTCGCTCCTTATTTATTGCCAACCGAAATTTTAACCTGGAAAAACGAAGCCCGCGCGGCGGAAATTCAAGAAAAAATCAGTTGCCGTTTTTTAAAGTTCGCGGATTTAAAAGACGACTTGATAAAAAAACAGTTTACTGATATTATGGAGCGTTACGAAAGAATGGAGAAAGAAATCGGCGCGCCGTTTGACCTCTTGGGCCGCGAAGGATTGTTTAAGTTAAACCCGGATTTTTTCAGCAATATTTTAATCATGCCTGATAATAAACTCGCGCTGATTGACTTTACTTTGCTGGAATTAAAACCATCACTATTTGATTGGCCGATTTGGTTTATAATCAAATGGGCGAAAAGAAAGCAGGAAAAAATTTTAAGAAAATTTTTACTCGTAGCGCATAACGCATAACACATAACACATAACGCCAACGCACGAAAGCGTTATGCGATAAACATATGACTAAAATTGATTATAAAAAATTGGAAGAAAAATTAACCTGCGTTAGAAAGAACGCATGGGAGGAAATGAGCGATAAAGAAAAAAAAGACGCTCTGCAATTCAGCGAAGGCTATAAAATTTTTTTAAACAACGCGAAAACCGAACGCGAATCCGTAAGAGAGGGAATTATTATCGCGCAAAAAATGGGGTTTAAAAATATAGCTGACCTTAAGACGTTAAAAACGGGAGATAAAATATACGCGATAAATCGTGACAAAAATATTTTATTCGCGGTTATCGGCAAAAATTTAGCGCAAGACGGTTTCAATTTAGTAATGTCGCATATTGATAATCCGCATTTGGATTTAAAAGTTAACCCGCTGTATGAAGACTCGGGGCTGGCGTATTTTAAAACTCATTATTACGGCGGCATAAAAAAATACCAATGGCCGACAATTCCTTTAGCTTTGCACGGCGTTGTGATGCTCGCCAACGGTAAAAAAATTGAGATCACTATTGGTGAAAAAGAAGATGATCCGATTTTTATGATTACTGATTTATTGCCGCACCTGGGAAAAGATCAATTAAGAAAAACTTTAGAAGAGGGAGTTACGGCCGAGGAATTAAATGTGGTAATTGGGTCATTTCCCATAGCTGATAAAAAAATAAAAGAAAAAATCAAGCTGGCGGTTTTGGAACTGCTTAATAAAGAATATGGCATAACCGAAAGCGATTTTATCAGCAGTGAAATAAATATAGTAGCCGCGAGCAAAGCGCGCGATTTAGGTTTTGACCGTTCATTGATTGCCGCTTTTGGGCATGATGACCGAGTTTGCGCCTACACAGCTCTAAGAGCTTTATTGGACGGTAAAAATCAGCAGCGCGCGCAGCTATGCCTCTGGGTTGACCGCGAAGAAATCGGTTCGGAAGGCAATACCAGCGCGCAATCAGTATGGCTGGAAAATATTATCGCTTTAATTTTGGAAAAGACCGGACAGCCGGCTGATTTTAGAAATGTTTATCAGATAATGGAGAAATCGCAGGCGATATCAGCGGATGTCACGGCCGCTTTTGACGCGGATTATAAAGAAGTTCATGACGCGCGCAACGTGGCCTATGTCGGCTGCGGCGTCGCACTGGAAAGATATACCGGTCATCGCGGAAAATCCAGCACCTCGGAAGCGTCAGCCGAATACACGCAAAAATTGCGCAGTATCTTTGACGCGCAAAAAATTATCTGGCAGACCGGCGGTTTGGGTAAAGTTGATTTTGGCGGCGGCGGCACTATCGCGATGTTTTTAGCGAAACGCAATATGGACGTGGTTGATATGGGCGTCGGGGTTTTAAATATGCACGCGCCGATGGAAATCGTTTCCAAAGCGGATGTTTATCAGGCATATCGGGCGTATAAGGCGTTTTTGGAAAAGATATTTTAATATGAGATAGGATTTTAGTCGAACCTTAAAAACTTTTTTATAAAAGGAGCGTGAATGATGAAGAACCGAAAAAACAGAAATCAAGCAGTGAATTTTACTATCGCGATGATTAGCGCTTTAGTAATTCTGACCGGCGCGCAAACCGGATGGAGTCAAGGAAGAGATGTTACCTCTATTACCAAAAGCGATCCGATAGTTCGGGAAAGCAACAACGCGTGGGATGACGCGCTAGCTTCTCAATTGGATAAAGCCAGAGGTTATCAGGATGTAGTAGTCATACATCTTGGTATAAACGACAGGCAAAACGAGGCGTACAAAATCAGCGAGTTGTACTCTCAAGGCCTTGGCCGTCCCGTAATTGCTCTGCCGTCGTATTTGGGAGACCCAAAGACCGACATTATTAAAGCGTCGGAGCAGTATCTGAATAAAAATACCCGTCCGCTTAATATCGCGGATTCTTGGGAAAAAATTATCGCGGATGGCCATAATATCGTCGGTGAAAT
>JBAYGB010000100.1:0-3818 GCA_041666885.1 Patescibacteria group bacterium
GCTCGCGGCGCCGGCGGAACAGCCGGCTTTCAAAACGCTTTCATCATTATAGAGCGCGCCCGTCGTGCAAGTATCGGCATCGGTGCAAACGCCATTGGCGGTATAGCTGCCGTTAGTGATATCAGTATCGCATCGGTTAGCTTCACTCGCGGCAACGCCGCAGTCTGAACAAGTATTTTTGTATAAACCATCGCCCGTATCACGGCAGGACATAGTAACAGTATCACAGGTTGAACCGCTGACGCAGATGCCGTTCGCGGCGGTTGAGAACGCGCCGCTTTCGCCGCCGGTCGCGTCAGAGTCGCAGGACTCGCCACCGCCGTTCGTGCAGCCATCGGTTAACGTGCCGCCATTATTATATACCGTGCCGGTGGAACAAACGCCGCCGGTAGAACAATAACCGTCAGCCGTATAACCGGCGCCTCCCACATCCGCCATGCAGGTATCAATATCAGTTGCGGCAAAAGAACAAGACGAGCAGTCATTTTGATAATTAATGTCGTCAAAACAAACTTCATCCGTGTCGCAAGTATTACCGGTAATGCAAGCACCGTCAGCCGTGAACGGATTATTTAAATCGGCCGTAGTATCATAGTCGCATTTTTCGGCGCTCACGCCGCAGCCGGAGGTAAAATAATTATTATTGCTCGCGGCAACATAAACCGTGTCCGCTACTCCGGTAGTTAAAACGCAAGCCGCGTTGCCGCCGGATAAGGCCACCATGCCGCTAACGGAATAATCCCCGCCGCTCGTGATAGCGGAATCACAGCTCTCGCCGTTATTGTCGCTGTCCCAGTCGTAAGCGGCGGTCGTGATATTCGTACTGCTGGCATAATAAGTATCGTCGTAATAAATAAATCCTGACGTTAAACAGCCGTTGCTACTGGCGTCAGCGTAGCACATGCCGGCTTGGGCAAAATCACCGCCGCCGGTTTCCGAATCGCAGGCGTCTCCTCCCCGTCCCAAGCAGGTATCGTAAGTGGCGTCGCCGACCGCGCAAACCGCGCCGCAGTCCATAGCGACCGGATCGGTTTGATCGCAAGTGCCGGCGGTTAAACAGGTTCCTCCACCGGTAGCGTTATTCCAATTAATGCCGTCGCCGGAACAGCCGGCGCCGACATAACTTGCGTTGGAACAAGAGCCGGCCGCTCGGCAAGTGCCACTTACGCAAAGCGCGTTCGCGCATTCATCGCCGTTATTACAGCTCTCGCCGTCAGCGAAAGGAAAAAAACTGGTTGTTACCTCATAAGTTCCGCCTGTGCAAGCGCCGGTAGTGCCAAAAGCGCAGGCGCCGCTGAAATTTATCCAGCCGGTATCTTCTCCCCAAGCATAACCGCTATACTCTCCGGTAGTAATATCAATTGTTACGCCGTAGTTATTAGCCGCGTTGTTGCCGTAGTCCGACCCGTCGGCCGCGAATTTTATCCAGCCGGACTGCGGCCCCCAAACCGATCCGCTCAACCGGATGTTCGCGCCGGATTGGCTCGCGATAATACCATAGTCCGGCGAGCCGCTGTCCCGTTTGAGCGAAATATAACCAATATCTTCACCCCAAATATAGCCGTCCAAATAAGTGCGCGTATTTTGCGCGCCATAAGAACTTGTAGTATTAAAACTGATCCAGCCGACCCGCTCTCCCCACGCGTAGCCGGAAGAGTTTCCGTCGTAGGCGGCTGACGCGAAAAACGGAATAATAAAAAAAATAATCCCGCTGGCTAAAAAAACGCCGGTTGTAAAAAATAATTTTTTTATCATTTATTCGCTGTTTATTTTAACGCCGATATATAATTTTTAAGCATAAAAATAGTATCCGCTTTCAGATGATTTTTGATCCAAATTTTTTCTTTGTTATCTATAAGCTCGCCCAGCCCCCGCAAAATTTGGCTGTCTTTTATTTTGGCAATAAATGCAACGCAATCAGCCAAATATTCCTTGATGTTTTTACCGGCGCTTTCTTTAATTACCTCGGCGTTTATATCCCAGCAGTTTTTGGCAAAATAATGAATGTCATAAACATCCCGCGCCGCCATTTCTGTTCGTGAAATCAAAGCTGTTAATTTGCCGGCAAACAAATAATCTTTTTTGCTGACAAGCATTGAAATGCCAAGATATTCTTTCAGTTCGTAGTAATTTTGAATATTTTTTATCAGCTGTCTGACATTGATCTCAATTTTAATGTTACTATCGGCATCGCCGTAAGAAAGCAGGGCGAAAATAGTATATCTTTTAACGCACTGATCTTTTATTTTCCCATATTGTTTTAAAATATTTAAAATTTTTTCAAAAACCAATTTCTGATTTTCTTCATTAACCGCCAACAAATCAAAATCCAAGTCTACCGAAAAGCGAGGCAGGCTATAGAAAAAATAGGCGCAAGTGCCGCCCTTCAATCCTAAAAGCGGGGCGATAGAAACATCGGAATAAATGTCCTTTAAAATACGCCCCATTATCAATTGGTGTTTTTCTTTATTTAACATTTTTACGATACTTATTTAATCTTTTGATTAACTGTTTGTTGCTATATATTTTCGCTATTTCATCGCATTGTTTCCAGTTAATTGCTTGTAAATTATCAAAATAATAATTCGGGAATAAATAAATCATATCCAAAAATGCTCTTTCCGGAGTGGCAATACTGTAATTATCTTTGTTCACTACGCCGGCGGCATTAAACAGAACGATGTCTTTTAATTTTCTAAAGGTAAAAGTGTGCTTATCAATAGTTATTGTTTTCGGCCAAATGCTCGCGACAAAAATTGTGTCATAATGCTGGAAAATAACGCCGGCCTCCCGAAGTACGGTTTCAAAACTTATATATGAGGGGGTATATATGCTGGTGGCTAATTCCTTGGGATTATATTTTTTATTTTTGGCAAATACGCCTCTGGTTAATCTAATTAGGATATTTTGTTTGGTATAATAAGAAACCTTGGCGTTCAAATTATCTTTGTTATTTTCTTGCCAAATTAAAGCCAGCTCTTCGTTGGTTAAGACTGTTTTGGGAGATTGGTATAATTTGGCAATTAAACTGTCCATAGCTAATATGTATACGGGAACTAAGAATAACTCTCATTTCCAGTGTATATTATTAATAAAAAATAGTCAATTGATTTTAATTTATTTTTCTTAGGCATAGGAGTTTTTTAATTATCTCAAACTATTCCAAACTATTTCAAACTATTCCAAACCAAATTTAAAATCCAAAAATCAAATCATTTTTTGTTTTTTGACTTAAGGAGCATGCTGGAAAATATCAACGTTAACTCGTGCGCTTCTTGCCAAAACTTCCGGCATTCGGTTATTTTTTCCGGATTAACTTTTGCCATTATTCTCAGCCAATACAACGTTTCTTTTGCTTCTTTTTTGCAAATTCCTATTTTATGCTTAAAATCTTTTCCCGATTACGCTCCGTCAGCTTCACAGTAATTTGCGCCGATACTTGTAGCTGATCTGATTAACTGATTGATAATCGGCTTATTAATATCATCTTTTTTTATTGCTTTTAAAAATTCTATGATACTTTCACTGAATACTGCGGTACGTTCTTCCAAATCATAGACTCTTTTGACATTTGGGCTTTGGGGTTGGTTTGGCATAATTTGAAATAGTTTGGAATAGTTTGGAATAATTTTAGAAATTTTATTTCCCTCCCCTAATAGCTCCCCGCCACTCCAAAAATCGTCACTCCGCTTTTGATATTTCCAGCAACCAAATCAGCGTCAGTCCCGGCCATGGTCGCGGTGTTCACAAAACAAGAGCCGTTAGCGCTTGCAGCCGAACAAGCCGTAGCGGTTACATATTTTGCCGTATCGTCCACA
>JBAYGB010000101.1:0-3777 GCA_041666885.1 Patescibacteria group bacterium
GGAGTTAGCGATAAAATAATCAACTCGCTCGGCCGCTCCCCGATCCCAAGAACGAATGCGGCTCACTTCCCAGCCGACGATTTTTTTAAAAAATTTCGGCAGGCGCAACTCCTGTAAATATTGGCTGGAATAATGCCAAAGATAGCGCGTCGGCGTGTGGCAATAACAAATATGGATTGCCCCCGGCCGGCTGATTATCCCCTTGGCAAACGAGGAGGCGGATGAAATAATCAAATCGTATTTTTCAAAATTCAACGATTCAATCGCCATCGGCATCAGCGGTAAATGCCATTGATATTTGCTCACGCCCAAAGGCAGATTTTGAATAAAAGTCGCCTGCGGCTGTCGGCCGGGAAGATGTTCGGCGATATAATTTCGATTATATAAAATCGTAAAAATATCGGCTTGCGGATACATCTCGGCGAGCATCCAAAAAACCCGTTCCGCTCCCCCGTCTTGGGCAAAATGATCATGGACTAAAGCAATATTCATAGTAGTTCAACTTGTTAATATGGATTTAATTTGTTTGCGAACCTTTGACACAAATACTTCTTACTTACCTAAAATATGTCAGATGAATGCGAATGCCGCAAATTAAATTAGAGGAAAATTTAATAGTAGAATTCGTGGTATTCGTATTATCAATTAAACCAACTAAATCCGTAGGAAGTATTTGTGTCAAATGTTCAATGACGATTTAGATTTGTATAGACTGTTTGAACTATTCTACTTTTCTTTTTTTAAAAATTGCCAAAGGAGTTTTTAGCATAATGATAATATCCAGCCAGAGCGACCAATTTTCTATGTAATAAGTATCTATTTTAACCTCATCTTCAAAACTTAAATCACTGCGGCCGGAAATTTGCGCGAGGCCGGTAAGGCCGGGTTTAACGGCCAAAACTTTTTTGTGATTTTTTTGGTAAAGTGCCACTTCCCGCGGCTGGTGCGGCCGCGGACTGACCAAACTCATGGTGCCGAACAGCACATTAAAAAATTGCGGCAATTCATCAATACTGTAGCGGCGGATAAACCGGCCGACTTTTGTCAGACGCGGATCATTGCCGATTTTATAAACCGGACCGCTTTTGGTGTTTTGTTTTTGAATTAATTCTTGCTCAAATTCCAGCGCCTCGTCATTATGCCGGTAATCGGGGCCGACACAATATTTCAGTCGCATGGAGCGGAATTTATAGGTTTTAAAAATTCCGTCTTTACTGACGCGTTCATTTTTATAAATAACCGGCCCGCGCGATTCCAGTTTTATTAATAAGGCGGTGATTAAAAGTATCGGGCTGAATAAAATTATAAAAAAAATGGAAAAAATAATATCGGAAATTCGTTTGGCGATTCGTCCCCAGCCCTCCAAGGCGGTAACTTTTATTTCCACAACCGGAATGCCGGCGATCATATTTACTTCCGTTTTTAAAATTTTGGTGCCCAGCAAATCGGCGGCGTATTTAAAGATAATATGATTTTCTTCGCAAAAATCCATTATTTTTAAAGTTTCTTCTTTACTTAAATTCGAGTCAGCTTGCAATACCTCATCCAAGCCTTTGAATTTTGCCAAATTTTCCAATTCAGCGTACGCGGCATCGTTCAAATTTTTTATTCTTTTGACAACCGCGTAGCCGATAGCCCGATTGGCGCTGAACGCTTCGATAAGCTGCTCCGCCACTTCCGTATCGCCGATAATCGCTATCCGGTTAATGCCGACGCCGCGGCGATAAAGATGCCGCTGTAATTTTCTGATTAAAATTCTCGCCGTCAGCACGTAGACAATGGCAAAAATCCAAGCTGCTAAAATAATAAAGCGCGAAGAAAACAATTCGCGCCGAAAAAACATAAAAATAATAACCGCGACCAAGCCGGTTGAACAGCCTAAAATCACGCGGTAAATTTCGTTACTGATTTTATCAAATCCTTTAAGGCTGTATAAACCGGCGGCCGCAAAAATTAGCAGCCAAAATATAGCGATATAAAATACAATATAAATATAAGACGAGAAAGGCAAAGAAAAAATAACCGGCCTGATTCCGGCCGTAAATTCCGCGAAACGTAAGTTATAAGCGGAGATGGCGCCCAGTACCAACATTAAAAAATCCAACGGCACCAGCAGAGCGGCAAAAATTAAATCCGACTTCTTCATAGTTCAATAAATTTTTATAGATTTAATAGATTAGCGAACCTTAGATTGTCATTGCGAGCGAATTCCGCGACTTTGCGGGATGAAGCGTGGCAATCCCGTTATTAACGCACTAAACACGGGATTGCTTCGTCGAAGACTCCTCGCAATGACACCGCCCAATTTGCGGCATTCCTGTCCTGCCGGCAGGCATTTGTATAGTCGCTGGAACAATTAAACCAATCAAAATATTTGCATCAAAGGTTCGCAAAATAATTTAATACGTAAAATCAAAATTGAACATTAATTTCAATAAAATCAAGGCGAGCTATAAGCCGGATTCTGTTTCCCGCATTACTGCGGGATGACAGCCATTTATCTAGCCCCGATGTTGCCATCAGGATCATGCGAGCTACGTTCCTTCTCTCGCATTGCTGCGGGAGAAATTTGCTCTTGCACCAGGCAGGGTTTACCGTCTTTCATTGTTGCCAATGAAGAAAGCGCGTAGCCAGTATTCGTTAGGATATCCTCATAACGGATATTAACTTCGCGCAACTTTTCACCTTTCGCCATCGCTCCACAATGCAACTTCCAATAATTCTCCTTTCATTGAAAATTAAAAATTGAAAATTTCATTGCGAAGCAATGACTAGTATTGTCTCTGTGGCACTTTCCCTATCCCGATTGCTCGGGATGATGGACGTTATCCATTGCCTTGGTCCAAATTAAAGTTTTATTTTAACTTGGGGTGTCCGGACTTTCCTCTCCGCCCCGATATTTCGGGACAGGGCGGCTGTCCGCTCACCTTGATTTTATTGGATTTTAATGTTCAACCTTAGTCTTTTGAACATAAAAATTGTAGCATTTTGAGAGAAATTAGTCAATCCCGCGCGTAAAGAAAAACCGGCGATTATTAATCGTCGGTTTTGACATTAAAAATATTTTTTATGTTTTTACCGTTGATAAAACTCTTGCAATTTCTCTACAATTTTAGCTCTTATGGCTAAGTTTGTGACCAAAGCATCAGCATTAACAGGGAAACCGCCATTACTACCCCTACCGCCGCCGCCCATATAATGACAAAATGGAACGGCATTGAAACTATCATCACCTTTAAAAAACAACGCGTTATTGGCCGGATTGCCAAAAACAACAATGACGCCGGTTATATCCGCCGGCAATTTTTCCAATACCCGGCGCATAGTGTCTTTTGAATAGACTAATCCGCTGGCAAAATGGAGAGAAAATTTATAGTTGCCGATATCACAACGGCTGCTATTTACCAGTAAATTTTGTTTAGCTTGCGTGGATTCTTCGACGTATTTTTTCAATACGCCTTGTAATCCATCATCCAGTTCTCCATTATTATACCAATCTTTTCCACTAGCCAATTTATCAGCCAGTTCCTGCAAAGCTTGATTATCTTGTTTATAGTTATAAAAACTGATAATCGCCTGCAATTTTTCCGCTGTTGCCAATCTATCTCTCCAAATATTTATGTGTTTTTCGCATTCGTTTGCATAGTCGCTTGCTTGAGCGAAATTACTTAACCAAAGTATATCGTCATTTCGCTCTATCCGGGGAAACAAATTAATTACTAAGCGGGCGGAACAAATTGGAAAAGCGATCACGCCAAGTTCCAAATTTGTTACCAC
>JBAYGB010000102.1:0-3741 GCA_041666885.1 Patescibacteria group bacterium
TATCTTTCTATATTCTGACGCGATAGAAAATTTGATAGATGTTTTATCATCCTATCCCGAATGGAAATCACGAGCTTATCACTTAACTTTTGGGCGCGATATTCGTCCCAGTTGTCGTCCTCCTCCGTTTGCAACGCTTCCATAAATGTATCTAGAAAAGCGTCCGAGCGGTATTTATCTTGCAATAAACAAAAAAAATCTTTTACGGTATTTCCTGATGTATGCATTGACGTTCTCCTATTCTATCGGCACAAAAGCCTCGTTCGGATTTTCCGCTCGGTATGTTTGGATCTGATGTTGAGAAAGCTGTTGAATAGCCAAAGCAATCCACGCGCTGATCAGCATATCAAAATACGGCTCCACTCCGCTGCACGCAACAATAACTCCATTATAACAGAAAGAGCCATCATAAACCGTGTCGCCGTGACGAAGAGTTGCCGGCGCAAGCGCCGTGACAACGATGCCGTGCTGTCCTTCGCGCCATGCTTGATTGGCTTTTGCTCTGGCAAAAGCCGTATAGTCGCGTTCCCACGGTTTGTCATCCGTAATTGAACGTTCATACCAAATAGCATCGGCAAATTTACATTCCCAAGGCTTTTTTCGGGGGTTCATAACGACAATGTGCACGTGAGTACGCTTGGCTTTTTCTACTAGTAACGTTTCAATTGACGGCATGACCAAATCCAATGCTTCTTCTGCTAGGGATTTCTTTGTTTCGTTCATCTGCTTTTTCCTTTCAAAATAGAATTTTAAAGACCGTTTTTATAAAGAACATAATCAAAAAATAGTAGCATATTGCTACTATTTGTCAAGAAAACGATGAGGGCTTTTAGGGATAACAACGAGATAAAAAAATTATTTTTCTTTTCTTTTATTGGCAAACCACCAAAGACGGGTCTGCGCTCCGCTCCGCCCGGAATGACAATACGTTTGATTCAGACGCGCCGCGGCGCGTCTCTACTTGACAAACCTACCTACCGGCAGGCAGGCTTTCTAACTTTTAACTTTCTAACTTATTATATTCCTCTCGCTTCGCCCACATCATCAGTCGCCACCTTTTCCCGCTTCGTACGCTCGCGGATGCCGCGGATAAAATTTGATAATTCCTCCGAACGCAAAACCCAGCACATCAAAATAAAAATACCAACGCCGAATAAACCGGCGACGGCCGCTTGCATTAACACACCCCAAAAACGATGCATATCAATCAGCGACGACGTGCCGATAATCAGTTTCATCGCCTGCACCGCGAGGCCCGCGCCGATGCTCGCGAGCGAAATTTTCAAGGTGGAATACAAAATATTCCATTCGTCCAAATCCCCTATTTTCACTTTTAAAATCAGCCACAGTAAAATAAAATTAATAATGGTGGCGACGGAAAAAGCGAGCGCGAGACCGGCGATGCCAAAACGCGGCGCGAGTAAAAAACACAAAATAATATTGATAATGGCGGAAATAAAACCGGTCCAAAACGGAATCTTGCTGTCTTTTTGCGCGTAAAACATCCGCGTTAAGAGCGGTAACGCCGCCTGCGCGAACAGGCTTAAACTGAAAAAAGTCAATGTGTCCATCGTTAAAATCGTATCCTGCCAGTCAAACTGGCCGCTGCCCAAAACGATACGAATAATTTGCGCGCGCAGAGTCAAAATAAACACCGTTGCCGGCAGAATGAAAAAAATAATCTGGCGCAAAACTTTGGAAAAATTTTTTACGAGCGCGGACTTGTCGCGCGCGAGCTCCGACAGCGTGGGAAAAGCGGCGACGGCGAACGAAATGCCGAAAATTCCAACCGGAAACGACTGCAAGTTATTCGCCAAATTAAAAATCGCGAGACTGCCGGCCGCGAGAGTGGAGGCGACAATGGTCACTACGACTAAATTTATCTGGCTGACGGCCAGACTCAAAGTGCGCGGCGCCATCATTTTGATAATATCGCGGACATGGTTGTTATGAAAATCAAAAGTGAAAGCGTAGCGGTAGCCCAAACCAAACGCCGCGGGCAGTTGAATCAGTAAATGCAATAAAGCGCCCAGTACTACGCCGTAAGCAAGCCCGTATATCCCCCAAATCGGCACAAAATAAAGCGCGCCCGCGATAATGCCGATATTATACATTATCGGCGCGAGCGAATAAATAAAAAATCGCTTGAACGATTGTAAAATTCCGCCGAACACCGAGCTTAAACCCAAAAGCAGCGGCGAAAAAAACATCACGCGCGTGAGCGCTACCGTCAGCGCCTGTTTCTCCGGACTAAAACCCGGGGTCATCAGCCGCGTCAGTTGCGGCGCGAAAATAATCAAGACGGCGGATAAAATAATTAACATCACACCCAGTAAATTTATTACAGCGTTCGCGACGTACCAAGCTTCCGAAAGCGCTCGTTCCCGCCCGCCGAAGATTCTTTTAACGACGGAATTTTTCTGGCACAACGCGGTAAAAACCGGAATAAACCCGGCGGACAGCGCGCCCAAAACGATTAAATTATAAACTAAATCCGGAATGCGGAAGGCGGCGTAATAAATATCCAGCGTATCGCCCGCGCCGAATTCGCCGGCCAAGATGCGGTCGCGGAAAATGCCCAAAAAGCGGCTGGCAACCGATGCCGCCGCGACGATAATCGCCGCCGAGGTGATGGAGTTTATTTTGGAATTGAAAAATTTGTTGATCATGTTTTTTACTGTCATTCCCGCGAAAGCGGGAATCTAATATTAGTTACGCAAAAATTGAGATTCCCGCTTTCGCGGGAATGACAAAAAACGAAAACAGCAAAAATTTTTAAACCGATTTCTCGTTACTCGTGACCCGTTACTCGTTACTAGAATATTCGCTGGAACAAACTGATAAACTTGTCCGAAAATTTAAACACATCTTTAAACGTAACAATGACGACCAAAAGTATCAAGAGCATAAAACCGACGTTATGAATCGCCGCTTCTATTTTTTCCGGCACCGCGCGCCCGCGCAATTTTTCAATGATCAAAAATAAAACCCGCCCGCCGTCCAATGCCGGCAAAGGCAGATAATTGACCACCGCCAAATTAATAGATAGCATAGCGGCGAACTGCAAAATATATGCGAGCCCCAAACGCGCGACCTGGCCGGTCATAACGGCGATACCGACGGGGCCGGAAACTTCCGCGCCCGCGCCTTGGCCGATGATTAAATTTTTGATGATAGTAAAAAAGGCGACGATTACGTACCAAGTCAAATAAATCGTATTCTTGATTCCCTCCCAAATCGCTTGATACCAGGTATAATGAACCACACCCGTTTCCGCGACCGCGATGCCGACGCCCGCTCTGCCCGTTTCCGCCATAACTTTGGGCGTGATTTCCAAGCGCAAATTTTGCTGTCCCCGCTTGATTTCATATTGCAATTTTTGTCCGTCTTTACCGGCGACAAATTCGCTTAATTCTTGGTAGGTATAAAATTTTTGCCCGTTGATTGTTAAAATATTATCGCCCATCGTTAAGCCGGCGGTTTCGGCCGGAGAACCCGGAACAACCTGGGCGACCATTAAACTTTTTTGTTCAATTTTCGCGGTAGCGCTGATGCCGTCAAGCGATTGCGGCAAACCGATCATAAAACTTGCGGCGAGCATTATCGCCGCGACAATCAAATTCATCGCCACGCCGGCGGACATGATTATCGCCCGCTGCCAAATCGGTTTGGCAAGCAAACTGTCGGTTTCATGGCTTTCGC
Organism: Patescibacteria group bacterium; assembly: GCA_041666885.1. Taxonomy (GTDB): domain Bacteria; phylum Patescibacteriota; class Patescibacteriia; order Patescibacteriales; family XYC2-FULL-47-12; genus 1-14-0-10-43-11. The sequence continues at coordinate 3,703 of JBAYGB010000102.1, forward strand.
CCTGTTCGCCTTTTATTTTTACAAAACCGCCCAACGGCA
>JBAYGB010000103.1:0-3686 GCA_041666885.1 Patescibacteria group bacterium
CTCCGCCACGCTTTGCCGCTGTCCAATCAAAAAGCGCGCGGCATTTTTAAACGCCGCCTTCCCCGCCCGGGACTTTCCCATCTGATTCAAACCGGCACGAATCCGCTGGAATTTGACTTGCGCGTTAAATCCAAAAGCGGACTTAAAAATACTTATGTCACTTATTTGGAAAATCGTTTGCGAGAAGAATTCAAACTGATTGGAACGCCGGTGAAAATATATCTAAAAAATTAATGGCGAAATCCGAATGGCGAATGACAAATTTTCACTCGCTCATTCGTCATTCTTAATTCGTCATTCGTCATTTATGAATTTTATCGTCGGTCTCGGCAACCCGGGCGCAAAATATAAGAATACTCGCCATAATATCGGCTTTACGGTCGTTGAAGTTTTGGCGGAAAAACTTGGTTTAAATTGGAAATTAAACAAAAAGTTTAACGCGGAAATCGCGGCGGACGAAAATTTAACGTTGATAAAACCGCAAACTTTCATGAACAACTCGGGGCGAGCGGTTCGCGCGACTTTAAATTATTATAAAATTCTGCCAAAAACTCTGGGGATTTTAGCCGCGCGCAACGCCGATTTATCCAAAAAATTAATCGTCATCCACGATGATTTGGACTTAATTTTGGGAAAATATAAAATCCAAGCCGGGCATTCGTCCGCCGGTCATCGCGGCGTGCAATCAATCATTGACGCGCTGAAAACGCAAAACTTTACCCGCGTCCGCGTCGGCATTGGAAACGAACTTCTGCGCGTCAAAATTCCGGCGGAAAAATTCGTCTTGGAAAAATTTACTCCGCAAGAAAAAGAAGAATTAAAAAGAATAACACCGAAGATAATTGAAAATATTCTCTAAAAATTAAGAAATAATTAAACAATAATTATACAATAATTTTTATTAGATTTTAATGATTGTTAAATTATCGTAAAATTTCCGTTAAATTATTACGCGATCAAAATAAAAAAGAGCGGGACAATTGAATTGTCCGACTCTTCCTAAAAAATACACTTTGCGGATTTGAATTGTTACTGTGCATTTCCCTACTTACCGACAAGGGACAAACAGGAACGCAAATGGCCAAGGAGGAGAACCACTTGTCATCCCCAAAGCCCTGGGGCAAGTAGGAAGATGAACACTAACTCTTGCAATTATTTAAAAATTCAAATTATGCCAAATTATTATAAACGCCCCCGCCCGCTGGGCGGACTTTTGGAACAATTTGAGATAGTTTGAAATAATTTGGAATAATTTTCCAGTGAAATTTTATCTTATCATTTCTTATTTTCTATGTCAACCCGCCCGAATCAAGCTGAAAACAATGATTTGCCTTACTGGGCGGCTTTATCCACTTTTACCAAATTCGGGCCGAAAAGATTCGCGCTGCTGCGCCGTTATTTTCCCGATATGAAGACAGCGTGGGAAGCGAACGCGGCGGAATTGCGCGCGGCGGGAATCAATGACCGGGTCGCGGACGAATTTATCGCTCATCGGCAAAATATAGATCCGGAAAAATTAATGGCAGAGCTGGAAACGGAAAAAATCAACGTTTTAACCATTGCCGATATCCGCTATCCTCAATTATTGAAAGAAATTTATGACGCGCCGCCGCTGTTTTATTATCGGGGCGAACTGCCGGATAACATTAATTTTTGTTTGGCCGTTGTCGGCTCGCGCAAATATACCGCTTATGGCCAGCAAGCAACCCAAAGTTTGGTCGGACCGCTTACGCAAGCGGGGCTCGTGATTGTCAGCGGACTCGCGCTCGGTATTGACGCGCTGGCGCATTCCGCCTGCCTGCAAGCCGGCGGAAAAACCATCGCCGTGCTCGGTTCGGGTTTGGATCGGCGCAGTATCTATCCCGCTTCCAATCGCAATATCGCGGAAAAAATTTTGGCGCGCGGCGGCGCGCTTTTATCCGAATATCCTCCCGGAACCCAGCCGTTGGAATTTCATTTTCCCCAGCGCAATCGCATTATTGCCGGTCTGTCTTTGGGCGTATTGGTGATTGAAGCGGCCGCTTCATCCGGCGCGCTAATCACCGCGCAATGCGCGCTGGAACAAAACCGCGAAGTTTTTGCCGTTCCCGGTTCTATTTTTAATCCCAACTCCGCCGGCACGAATAATTTAATCAAAACCGGAGCAAAATTAATTTCCGGCGCGGCCGATATCATTGAAACATTAAATTTGGAAAATATCGCGAGTTTTGTCCAAAATCAAAAAACTATTCCCGCCACCGCCCAAGAACAGCAATTAATCTCGCTTTTAAGCCGCGAGCCTACGCATATCAATTCCTTAGTCCGCGCCGCCAAACTTGACAGCGGCACCATAAATGCTACCTTATTAACTATGGAACTGAAAGGATATGTCAGAAATTTGGGCGGAGGAAACTATGTACTGGCGTAATAATTTTAAACATACCCCTCCGTCTGCCGAAACGGCAGCCACCTCCCCTTATAAAGGGGAGGAATAATGCGGAGGAAGAAATATTAAGTCGGAATTTATTCCCCTCCTTTATAAGGAGGGGTGCCCGAAGGGCGGGGAGGTTGGGTTAAAAATTTAACCATTTATAAAATTAAAAATTTTATTTTATGAACTTAGTAATCGTCGAGTCGCCAACCAAGGCTAAAACCATTCAAAAATTTTTAGGCAAAGATTATAAAGTTGAATCGTCATTCGGCCATATTATGGATTTGCCGCAAAAAGAATTGGGCGTGGATATCAATGATAATTACGAGCCGACTTATGTCATCCCGCTGAAAGCGAAAAAAACCGCCGCGCATTTAAAAGCGCTGGCGGACAAAGCGGACGGCGTAATCCTCGCGACTGATGAAGATCGCGAGGGTGAGGCGATTTCCTGGCACTTGTCGCGCGCGTTAAAGTTGAAACCGGCGGAAATAAAACGCATCGCGTTTCATGAAATCACCAAATCGGCGATTGCCGAGGCGTTAAAAAATCCGCGGGCGCTGGATATGAATTTGGTTGACGCCCAGCAAGCACGCCGCGTTTTGGATCGGCTGGTCGGCTACAAACTGTCGCCGCTTTTATGGGCCAAGGTCGCCAAAGGACTATCCGCCGGCCGCGTGCAATCGGTCGCCGTGCGTTTAATCGTGGAACGCGAACGGGAAATTAAAGCGTTTAATATTGAAGAATATTGGAGCCTTGAAGCGCTATTGGAAACTCCGGCCAAAGAAAAATTGCCCGCCAATTTAATCGCGATTAACGGTAAAAATTTAACTAAATTGGAAATAAAAAATAAGGAGCGGGCGGAAGAAATAAAAGCTGATTTGGAAAAAGCGGCTTTCAGCGTCGCTGATGTCAGTAAAAAACAAACCGCCAAAAATCCCCTGCCGCCTTTTACTACCGCGACGATGCAACAAACCGCCAACGCGCGCTTGGGTTTTTCCGCCAAACAAACAATGATGCTCGCGCAGCAGCTGTATGAAAAAGGATTTATTACCTACATGCGCACCGATTCAATCAATTTGGCCGAACAATTTGTTGTTGCCGCGCGCAGTTACATCACTGATTTTTTCGGCGCTGATTACTTGCCGGCAAAAACGCATATTTACAAATCAAAAACCAAAAATGCGCAAGAAGCGCATGAGGCGATTCGGCCGACTGACGCCGGGATGCGGGCGGAAGATTTACCCGCTGAAATTGACGCGCGGCAAAAAAGATTATA
>JBAYGB010000104.1:0-3678 GCA_041666885.1 Patescibacteria group bacterium
GACGGTAAAAAATACGAAACTGATTGCGCCAACACCGAAGGAATTTTTCGTATTATTCAATCTATACCTTCTCCCAAAGCCGAACCTTTTAAACGTTGGCTCGCGCGCGTCGGTTATGAACGGGTGCAGGAAGTTGAAAATCCGGAATTAGCGACCAAAAGAACTAGAATGATTTATAAAATAAAAGGGTATTCTGACGATTGGATTGAGAAAAGAATGCGCGGTATAGCCATTCGAGAAGAGTTGACAGACGAATGGAAAAAACGCGGAGCGGAAAAACAGAGAGATTATGAAATTTTAACGGCGGAAATTTCGCAGGCAACTTTTGGCTTAAAGCCAAATGAGTACAAAAAATTAAAAGGGTTGAAAAAAGAAAATTTGCGCGACCACATGGGTGATTTTGAATTGATTCTGACAATGCTAGGCGAAAGAACGACAACGGAAATTCATCGCACCAAAAATACGCAAGGCGTGCCGAGATTGGCGGATGACGCCAGAGTCGGCGGACAAATTGCCGGTACTGCCAGAAAACAAATTGAAAGAAAAATAGGGCGGTCAATAGTTTCAAAAAATAACTTTTTAAAAAATAAACAGCAGAAAAAGATAAAATAATATATGGCGAATACACGAGATATAATCAGACGAATAAAATCAGTTAAAAGCACTAAAAAAGTCACTAAAGCGATGGAGCTTGTTTCGGCGGCTAAAATGCGCCGCGCCATTGAAGCGGTGCTGAAAACACGCAGTTACGCGAACTTAAGCTGGCTGACGGTTTTAAATTTAGCGAAAGCGGCGGAAAAAAATCAGCAATTGCATGAACTGTTAAATTCCCGCGCGACGGTAAAAAAGGTTGGTATAATTTTAATTACTTCCAATCGCGGCTTATGCGGCGGCTTTAACGCCGGCGTTATCAATAAAGCCGTCAGATCAATTGATAAGCATGAAAATGCAGAAACCGAATTTGTCATTTTGGGAAAAAAAGGCGCGGTAGTGCATCGGCGTTTTGGTTTTAACCTGGCGGCCGAATTTGACAAGCCGGACATCGTGACGGAAATCGCGGAAGTTTTACCGGTAGCGAAAATGGCAATCGCTGATTATTTAAACGGGCGCTATGATAAAATAATGTTAGCTTATACCGATTTTGTGTCGGCGGTAAAACAGGTGCCGCGCGTGAAACAGCTTTTGCCGGTTGATTTAAAAGCGGAAGATAATTTGGGAGTAATAGGTAAAGAAAGCAATGTTGCCATGACTAAAGAAATTATTGCGGAAAAACAGGAAAAATATTTTGCCAATCAAGAATACATTTTTGAACCGGACGCGAAAGAAGTTCTGGACGAAATGATTCCGCGGTTGCTTGAAGTACAAATGTTTCAAGCGATGCTGGAATCAAACGCGTCGGAACATAGCGCGCGGATGGTCGCGATGCGCAACGCCTCCGATGCGGCGAACGATATGATTGACGATTTGACTTTGACTTACAACAAAGCGCGGCAGGCAAATATTACTAGAGAAATAGCGGAGATAGCGGGCGGGGCGGCGGCACTACAAAGTTAATAATATATTTGTGATTTGTGCGGATTAGTTATGAATTTGTGAAAATTAGTGGCCATCACTAATGAACACAAATTAATAACGAATTTTCACTAATCACTAATAATGCAAATAATATGGAAAAAAACATTGGAAAAATAAAGCAGATAATCGGCGCGGTCGTAGATGTTGAATTTGAAAATGAGCTGCCAAAACTTTACAACGCGCTTGAGGTAAAGAACAAAGACAAAAAGCTGGTGTTGGAAGTGGAACAGCACATCGGCCAAAACCGCGTACGCACGGTCGCCATGGGTCCGACTGATGGCTTACAGCGCGAAATGGAAGTTTTTGATACCGGCGCGCCTATTTCCATGCCGGTCGGCGAAGAAACTTTGGGCCGCATTTTTAATGTTTTAGGAGAAGTAGTGGACGGAGGCAAAGAAGTGAAGACGACTAAAAAATATCCGATTCATCGCAAAGCGCCGGATTTTACCGAACAGTCAACGAAGGCGGAAATTTTAGAAACCGGCATTAAAGTCATTGATTTAATTTGCCCAATAGTGAAAGGCGGCAAAGTCGGATTATTCGGCGGCGCGGGCGTGGGTAAAACCGTCGTCATACAAGAATTAATCCATAACATCGCGCACGAGCACGGCGGCTATTCGGTATTCGCCGGCGTCGGCGAACGCAGCCGCGAGGGCAACGATTTATATCACGAAATGAAGAATGCGGGCGTATTGGACAAAGTGGCGATGGTGTTTGGCCAAATGAATGAACCGCCGGGCTGCCGTTTGCGCGTCGCGTTATCCGGTTTGTCCATTGCCGAATATTTCCGCGATGAAAAAAATCAAGACGTGTTAATGTTTATTGATAATATTTTTCGTTTCACGCAAGCCGGCAGCGAAGTGTCCGCGCTCTTAGGCCGTATGCCGTCGGCGGTAGGATATCAGCCGACGCTTGCAACCGAAATGGGCGAAATGCAGGAGCGCATCACTTCCACCAACAAAGGTTCAATCACTTCCGTTCAGGCGGTGTACGTTCCGGCGGACGATTTGACCGACCCGGCGCCGGCGACGACTTTCGGACATTTGGACTCAACGGTGGTACTTTCACGCGCGCTGTCCGAACTCGGCCTTTATCCGGCGGTTGATCCGCTTGATTCTTCTTCTACGATTTTAGACCCAAACATTGTCGGTGAAAAGCATTATAAAACAGCGCGCGAAGTTCAGCGCGTCTTGCAACGCTACAAAGATTTGCAGGACATTATCGCGATTTTGGGCATGGAAGAATTATCCGACGATGACCGGTTGACCGTTTCGCGCGCCCGCAAAATCCAGAAATTTTTATCCCAGCCGAATTTCGTCGCCGAAGTGTTCACGGGACACCCGGGCAAATACGTTAAATTAACCGATACGGTTGACGGCTTCGCCAAAATTTTAAATGGCGATTTGGATGATGTTAGCGAGGATAAATTTTATATGCGAGGAAATATTGAAGAAGTAAAAAGTGAAAAGTAAAAAGTTAAAATTTCCGTGTCATTGCGAGGAGTCTGCCCGCTTCGCTCTCGCGAAGGCGAGGCGAGCGACGAAGCAATCCCGTGAAACATAGAAATAAATTTATTGTTAAATTGTTGGCGCTACGTTAATTTGTCATTCTCGCGAAAGCGGGAATCTACGCCTAACAAAAACTGAATCCAGGAAGATTTTTTACTGTCAACTTTAGCGCTATTGCCAGCGTGTCAGATAGAAGATAGGCTTAAAGTGACTTGATGAATGTTTGTGGAGCGATAGAAAATTTTAAATAAAAAAGGTCCAGCAAGTGGACCTATGATAAAGGACGGAGGAAATTATCTACTGTGCAAAAGTTTTTTGTAGATCTGAAATCATGCGCCTTAGCCGTGGCGGATATTCATCTAAAAAATCAAAATCTTTTTTGTGTAATTCTGCTCCACATTTTTTGCATGGAGGTAGTTGGTCTTTAATCCACAAAATAATTGAATCCCGCACTTTTTTATGCGCTTTATTGTTATGGCCGCACTCTGGGCAAGTGAAAAAGATCGCAACAGTATAAGAAGGCATTTTTGTCTCTCCTTTACATATAGAATAAGAATTTAGGAATTAAATAATATATGCATTATTGCATATAATA
>JBAYGB010000105.1:0-3675 GCA_041666885.1 Patescibacteria group bacterium
CCCGTGCCTAAAGTAACCGCCACCGCGCTCGCGGAATTTTTTACCGCGCCGAGCGCGAGTTCCGCGCGCAAAAAGCAATTCGCGTCGTTGTCTATTAATACCGGCAAGTTATATTTTTCGCGCAAAATTTTTCCCAACGACACATTATTTAAAATTTCCAAATTGTTGCAGTACAATATTTCGCCGTCTTTGTTTTTATCCGTCGGCGCAGCGATAATGCCCGGCGCGCCAACGCCGATTTTTTCAACTTTGCCGCCATCTTTATCGGCTCGCTCCAATAAAGGATCAATCAACGCGTAAAGCATCACTAAAAATTTATCCAGATTGTCCGTCGGCGTCGCCAGTTTGTAATCTGCCACCGCTTCTTTTTTATCCAAAGCAAACAACACTGCGGACATCTTCGTTCCTCCAATATCAACTCCGATGGAATAACTATTTATTTGTTCAGTCATATGCTATTTCTGTCATTCCCGCGCAGGCGGGAATCTAAAATTTATAAAAAATTTAATTATGAGATTCCCGCCTGCGCGGGAATGACAATAAAAAACATTTTAAAATAATGTTTTGGCTTCCTCCCACATCCCTGCGTCGCCATTCACTTCCCGCTCCCAATACCAATATTCCACGCCCCAAAGGTAAAATTCGCGGAAGCCGGACAAGCGGGCAAACTCCAAGATATCTTTAAATTTATCTAGATTCATCGTGCGCTCCCGTTCCGCTTTTGTCAACTGATAATACGCGTTCGGCCCCCAAGGTTCGGCTTGCAATTCAATCACGATCAGATCGCGCGGCTTCGGCATGCTTAAAAATTCCGTCAAGTTCGCTTTTAACCGGAAAAACCAAGGCTGAAGCGGATAACTTATGTACCGGTTTAAATGCTGGCTGTAAGTATTCCGATAAAGCGAGGTGCCAAAAATATCCGCCCGCGATGCCGCCGGAATCCAAATACTCAATTCGCCGCTATCGGTTATGACTATCGGCCGGCTGTCCAACGAGCGCACCAATTTAATTTCTTTATCCAAAAAATTTTGATCCAACTTTTGGCAATCGCCGAAATACGGCAAAAACGGTTCGTTTTCTATTTGCCAGGCGGTAATATTATTTCTTCCTTTATAGCGCTCAATAATTTGCCGCAAGTAATTTAAAATATTTTCTTGCCGTTCCGATACGTTTAAATTTTTCGCCCAGTCCGGCACGTGGCATTCGGGCCAGCGGGGCAGACGACCGCCGACAGCTAAAATTATTTGCGCGCCGCGTTTGTCCGCTTCGTTTATCTGCCAATCCAAATCGTCAAAATAAAAAATGCCCTGTTTGTTTTCTATTTCATCCCAATAGGCCATCAGGCGAAACTTGCGCGCGTTAAGTTCGTCCAGCGCCGCCGTAAACACCGTTTGCCAGTTCAATCCCATGCCGCGCACCAAACGGGGAGAAAAAGTCACGCCGTACGATAATTCATCCTGGTCATAAATCGGACGGATGCTCGCTAAAGGCAACAACGCTAATATTAAAATTATTACCGTTAAAAAGGCGGAAAAAAATTTGTGGCGTTTAAAAAAAATTAACATGAAATAAATTTTTAATTTCTAATTTCTAATTTTGTAAATAATTTTTAAATCTAAATTTTTAAATATTAAATATTATTTAAAAAATTATAAAATTAAAAATTTTACATTAATAAATATAGTCCTACCCCCACCATCATCACTCCGATCAACTTTTGCGTAAGCACCGTTTTGTCCATTTCTTCTTTTAAAACATCCGGATAGCTTTTGGATAAAAATAAAACAATGACGATTAAAAATAAATATTGCGCTCCTTGCAAAGCGTTGACCAACGCGACATTGCCCAAGCTGATGGCGTAGTTGATTAAAATAAATGCGACGACGGCAATGAAGCGGATTACCAAAAACAGCGGCAAATTTTTAATCGCCTCTTTTTTCCGCGCCGGTTCAAAGATTATTTTCCAGTTGCGCTCCGGCAAAATTAATAACAAAGCGCCAAGGAAACTGCCGACTCGCGTCCAAACAAAACTGCCCAAAAACGGCTGGTTCAAATAAATATATTTTATCAAAACATAATAAGCGGCAAAAATAAACGCGGAGATGACGGAATTGATTATCAAGCGTCTGACCGGATGCAGTTCCGCGCTCTTGGAGCCGAATAAAATTTTTACCCGGTCGCAAAACCACTCCCAACGGCTGGTCTCTTTTCTTTTTATGGAAATTAAAATTCCGCCGGCAAGTAAAATCAGAAAGGCTAAAAATTCCTGTTGCGTAAACACGTGGCCGAAAAAAATATAAGATAAAATGAAACTGAAAATCGGCACGAACGCGCCGACAATCGGCACGACTTTGGTCGCGTCGGATTGGTGCAGCGCTTTATACCAAGCGATCAACGCCCATAAAAATAATAACCCGGCCGCTAAATCAATTATCAGCCATGGCCAGACGGGAAAAAACGGCGACCACCATAAAAAAACAATATTGCCGATACTCCAAATACCAACATAAAAAGCGTAGGCGATGGAAGAGTGGATTTTTTTGGATAAAAAATGCTTGTCGGCGACATAAACGCCGGCATTCAAAAAATAACCGATGATGGAAATTAGAAGCCACATAAAATTATGTCATTGCGAGGAGTCTTCGACGAAGCAATCCCGTGGTTGTTTTATAAACAGCGGGATTGCCACGCTTGCCGCCCAAAGCGGCTCGCTCGCAATGACAAAAGCTAAAACCCATTATTTTTGCAAATTTCACTATAAACTTTCGCGCTTGGCCGTGGCGTACGCTTGAAAGTTTTTAAATCAACTTCATATAAACCAAACTTCGGCTCATATCCGTCCGCCCATTCAAAATTATCCAGTAGCGACCAATGGCAATAACCGCGCACGTTAACGCCTTCGGCAATCGCTTCGTGCGCCGCGCGCAAATGTTCACGGATAAAATCCGCCCGTTTGGCATCGCGTGCGTCCGCGAGTCCGTTTTCCAAAATATAAACCGGCAGATTATAAATTTGCAATTCTTTTAAAACTTCATACAATCCGGGCGGATATATCTCCCAGCCCAAATCCGAAACTTCTTTATTTTCGTTCATCAAAACGTAGCCCGAAAAAGAAACATACACTAAATTATGAAAATAATAGTTAAGCCCGATATAATCAAGCGTGTCTTTGATTTTATTTAAAAAATAATGGTTCCAAAAATTGCGAACAAAATTAACCGCCGTAAGATTAAGCCAAGTATCCAAATACGGTTCAAAAAATTGATTATTTTTGGCAATGCTTACCTGGCAGCGGCTGTTTCTTTCGTGCAAAGTAAAATAAGCGAGTTTATGCGCGGCGGCTAAATTTTTTAACACTTTTTTAAAACTAAAAAATCTTTTAAAAAATGACGGCTTGCCCGCCGAAGCTTCAGCGTAGGCGGGCCACTTACCCAACCAATAAGAATTGTAAGCATAGATCATCGGTTCGTTAATGGTGCACCAAAAAGTAACATCGTTGCCAAAAACTTTCACCACCTGTTCAACATAACGGCGAAAAATTACCGGTGATTGTTTGTTCAGCCAGCCGCCCAGTTTGGCAAACCATAACGGTTGCGTCCAATGATAAAGCGTCACCAACGGTTCCAAACCGTTACGCCGGCATTCCGCTATCACTTTTTGATAGTGGTGTAATTC